>CAZHIB010000039.1:0-5881 GCA_964532365.1 uncultured Candidatus Saccharibacteria bacterium | reverse complement strand
ATTTTTAATCGATTTTCAAATTAATTTAAATATAAAATTTTTATCTCAAGACGAAAATAAAAAAGGAACTTATTTTGCTTTAATGACCGCAAAAGATTTTCTGTTGAGAGAAGATAAGTTTTTAATCTTAAACGGTGATGATATTTTTTTGAAAGAGGATATTGAGACCTTAATTGAAGCACCAGTACCTGCTTATGGTCTTAGTTTTAAGAAGTTAGACCAAAGATATCGAACATGCGATTTAGATACGAAAAAAAATAAAATTATTTCATTTCGAAAACAAAATGAATCTGAAATCGACAAAGAATTACCATGTTTTTCTGGCTCTTTTACTTTAACAAGTGATTTTTTAGAATATAAGCCAATATATTACGAGGAAGGTGAAGCTGGAATTCCGCATACTTTATTTGCCAATTGTGACAATGTATCTTATATAGTTTTGAAAGAATGGTTACAAATAAATACAAAAGAAGATTTAGAAATAGCCCAAAAATTTTTATTTAATCTTTAAATTAAGGTATTTGTTTTATCTTGTTTTTTATGGTATTTTTAAGAAAAACTTAAAAATAAATAAGATGAAAGATGAAAAGGAAAGAAATGAGAACATAAAAATGATCTCATTTGAAGATGAAAATTCCGAAGATAATGGAGATAGCTACACAATTAATTCTCCGGATGCTGGAATTTACTTAAAGGAAGTCGGTATTTACATTTTTGGGAGGCCTAAAAATTGGAGAAGTTCCTTTGAAGATCATTTGGAACTAATTCAAATTCTTCGTGAAAAAAAGATTAACAAGGTTTATATTCCTAATGTCTCAACTTTTTCTGGATGTTTAGCTTTGGCTAAGGACTTTTCTAAAAAAAGTAATATTGATGGAATTGAAATTATGAACGGCTGTATTTCAGAAGGTCTTATTCTTCCATTTTCTTCTGCTGTTTTTTTAACGACAGCAGATTGTTATACGGTTACCTGTCATAATCATATTGATAAGACTTTAATTGTCTTTCATGCAGGTCTAGGGTCTGTCATTGATAAAATGAAAATTATTATCGGTGTATCGTCAAGACCTCACGAAAGTATTATTGATGATTTGATGAAATATGTGAAAAATCCAGATCAATATGATATTTTTATTAATTGTGGAATTAGTTCTTTATCTTTCCGTTATGATATAAGAAATCCTTTGTATGGAGAGACTAATATGAAGATTTTGACTTATCTTCTTGAAAATTATAAAGAAGCTGTACCTCATGGATTAAAATATGGAGGGGTATCAATAAAGAATATTTTAATTGAGCAGCTTCTCAATTATGGTTTTCTTAGAGATAAGATAAGAGATGATGTAATAGATACTGGGACGGATTCACGTTTTTGGAGTCATTACCGTTTCTCTTTAGTTGGAAGAGAAAAAGAGTGTGGGAGAAACGGAATTTTGGTTTTAAACTCGTAAACCTTAAAAATGCGCCTGAAATTTATCGGGCGCTTTTTTATTGACAGCCTTTACCTTATCTGATAGTATGGGAGAACATGAGTTTTAGATCCGTTTGTCTCCTTAAGAGGAAAGAGCAATCTGCCCTTTTAAGAAAATAAACGAGATATCACTCTCATGTCTAGTCACTAGAACCTAGTTGCTAGAAACTAATTTATTATGGCAAAAACATCAGTTACTGCAAGACATTTAAAGAAATCAAAATTTAGCACACGAGAAACAAATCGTTGTTTTCGTTGTTCTCGCGGTCATGCTTATATGAGAGATTTTGGACTTTGTCGTATCTGTTTCCGAGAATTAGCAAATGAAGGAATGTTACCAGGAGTACGAAAGTCAAGTTGGTAAGAATGAGTAATCAAGCTATAAAGTAAAATTCGAATTCACTTTAAAAACCTTTAACTTTATAACTTTTAACTAAAATATATGGATCAAATAGCAAACATGATAAATATGATTAAGAATGCAGGCCGAGCTCATCACGAGACGGTTGTTGTTCCTCATTCTAAGGTTAAATTTTCAATTGCGGAATGTTTAGTCAAAGAAGGCTATCTAAAAAGTGTCGTTAAAAAAACAAGAAAGGGTTTTCCTGTTATGGAGCTTGAGCTTGTGTATATTGATGAAGCTCCAAAAATAACAGGAGTTGATCGAATTTCAAAATCATCATGCCGAGTTTATAAAGGAGTCAAAGACATAAAGAAAAGTTATGGCTTAACCGTTCTTTCAACCCCTAAGGGTATTTTAACTGACAAAGAAGCCAAAAAAGAAATGGTCGGAGGAGAAGTATTGTTTAAATTATGGTAATTAATATATGAGTAGAATTGGAAAACAAACAGTTATAATCCCTGCCGGAACAGAAGTAAAACTTACTGGTGTTACTTTTACAGCCAAGGGACCAAAGGGTACTCTTACTCGTGATTTTCCGGGAGATGTAACTTTACATATTAATGGCAATGAAATTACTTTTACTCCTAATAAAGAAAATGACCGAACGGTGAATGCTCTTTGGGGGACATATGCTTCACATGTTAAAAATATGATCATAGGAGTTAATGAAGGATATTCAAAAAAATTAATTTTGGAAGGAGTAGGCTTTAAATCAGAAGTGGCTGGTCAATTTTTAAATTTAGCTCTTGGTTTTTCTCATCCTGTTAAAATTGCTATTCCTGCTGGTTTAACTGTTACGGCTGAAAAAAATAATATTACAGTTACGGGAATAGACAAAGAATTGGTGGGTTCATTTACGGCCGAAGTTAGAGCAAACAAAAAACCAGAACCATATAAAGGTAAAGGATTCCGTTATCATGATGAAGTTATTCGTCGCAAGCAAGGAAAGAAGGCAGCATAAAAGTAATTACGAATTAAAAATTACGAATTACGAATTAAATTTAATAATATGATTAATAAAAAATTGGAAAAAAGAATAAGGCTAAAGAAAAAGATCCGAAATAAAATTAATGGGACATCTAAAACACCTCGTCTTTCAGTTTTTCGCTCAAATAATTTTATGTATGCTCAAATTATTGATGATATAAAAAATGTTACCTTGGTTTCTGCTTCTGATCTTAAAATAAACAAAGGAACAAAACAAGAAAGATCAAAAGCCGTTGGAACATTAATTGCGCAAAAAGCCATTGAGAAAGGCATAAAAAAGTGTGTTTTTGATCGGAATGGTTTTAAATATACAGGTAGAGTTAAGGCCTTGGCTGATTCAGCTAGAGCCGGAGGACTTAAATTTTAATATAAAAATATATGGATACAGCAAAACCAAAACAAAATACTACGAATCCAAAGACTTTTAATAAGCCAACTTATCAGAAGCGTGAAGGAGGTGATACTCGTAAATCTCGTCCTTCGTTTGAAAGGCCAAAACCAGAATTTGATCAGAAAATGGTCTCTATCCGTCGAGTGACTCGAGTTGTGGCTGGAGGACGTCGAATGACATTTGCTGTTGCAATTGCAATTGGAGATAAAAAAGGTTCAGTTGGACTTGGAACTGGTAAGGGAGGAGATACTGCTATTGCGATAACGAAAGCTCTTCGCCAGGCCAAAAAAAATATGTTTAAGATCAAAACAACAAAAGAAATGTCAATTGCTCATGAAGTAGAAGCAAAATTTTCAAGCTCACGGTTGACGATTCGACCTAATTATGGGAAAGGATTGGTTTCTGGTAGTACTGTTCGTGATATGTTGATTTTAGCTGGAATAAAAAATGTTACAGCAAAACTTCATTCAGGCAGTAAAAATAAATTAAACAATGCTCGGGTTGCTTATAAGGCTTTATATATGTTAAAAGAAAAGTCACATATTAAATTAGCTCCTTTGGTGGTACCTGAATTGGTCGCAGAAGAAGTTAAGGAAGAAGTTAAGTAAAATTTTAATTTTATGCAATTAAATACACTAAAAAGATCACATCCAAATAAAAAAGCTCGACAAGTTGGTCGAGGAGGAACTCGAGGAAAAACTTCGGGGCGGGGAGGTAAGGGGCAGACAGCTCGTGCGGGCAATAAACGACGCCCTCAAATTCGTGATATAATAAAAAAGCTTCCAAAACTTCGAGGATATCGTTTTAATTCAGGAGCGACAAAATATTTGCCTGTTAATATTGGAGAATTAAATATTTTTGAGGCAGGTTCAGTTGTAACAGTAGATGTTTTATTTGAAAAGAAATTAATTCGTCGGGTTGGAGGAGTTATGCCAGTTGTTAAAATTCTTGGCAAAGGAGAATTAACAAAAAAACTTTCAATTGTAGGATGTAAGTTTTCGAGTAGCGCTAAGGAAAAAATTGAAAAAGCTGGTGGAAGTATTGCAAACAAGTAACTAGTGATTAGTTTTTAGGGACTAGAAAAGACTAGAACCTAGAACCTGGGAACTAGAACCTAATCATCATGGAAAAAGTTTTATTAAAAATAAAAACAATCTTTACCGATAAAACATTAAGAAATCGGGTTTTATTTGTGCTTGGGGCATTGGTCGTTTTTCGGCTTCTTTCTGCTATCCCAATTCCAGGCGTCGATGCAATTAAACTTCAAAATTTTATAAGCAATAATCAATTTGTGGGAGTTTTAAATGTCTTTTCTGGTGGGGGACTTTCGACTTTGTCTATTATCATGTTGGGAGTTGGTCCATATATTACATCTTCGATTATAATGCAACTTTTAACTATTATGTCTCCAAAACTGAAGGCGATGTATCAAGAAGATGGAGAAATTGGACGTAAAAAATTTACTCAATTTAGCAGAATGCTAACTATTCCTTTGGCTATTGTTCAAGGGGTAGCCCTTCTTGTTCTTCTTCAACGCCAAGGAATAATGACAGATGTGACAATGTTTGGAATGATTACTAATGTTTCGGTTGTTGTAGCTGGTTCAATGTTGATTATGTGGATAGGAGAATTGGTTTCTGAATTTGGAATTGGAAATGGGGTTTCTTTGATAATTTTCGCGGGAATTGTTGCTAGTATTCCGAAAGAAGTTTCACAATTCTTTTTTACTTTTGATGTTGCCTCTTTGCCGGTTTATATTTTATTCCTAATAGTTGGTTTATTGATTGTCGCTGGAGTTGTTATTGTGACAGAAGCCGAGAGACCAGTCCCAGTTACATATGCTAAACAAGTTAGAGGAGATCATGTCTCAGGTGGAACTCAAACCTATCTTCCGATTCGAGTTAATCAAGCAGGGGTTATTCCAATTATTTTTGCATTGTCTATTTTACTTTTTCCTCAACTTATTGGTAATGCCTTAGCAGGAATGACCAATGGAACTTTACTTGCAATTTCAAAAGGATTATTATGGTTTGTTCAAAATACTTGGCTATATTCGCTATTTTATTTTATTTTTGTCTTTGTGTTTACTTATTTCTATACAGCAGTTACTTTTGATCCAGAGCAAATTTCAACAAACTTACAAAAAAATGGAGCTTTTGTTCCAGGGGTTCGTCCAGGGGCTGCAACTAGGGACTATATTTCAAGGATTTTAAATAGAACAACGATGATGGGGGCAGTATTTTTGGGTCTGATCGCTGTATTACCTCTTATTATTCGAGCAATTACCGGCATAAGTGCTTTTGCGATTGGTGGAACAGCCTTGCTCATTGTTGTTTCAGTCGTTCTTGATTTAATTAAAAAAACGGACGCCCAATTATCAATGAGAGAATATTAAGATAATTACTGATTATTTATTACCAATGACTAATTAAAAACAAAAATCACAAATAATGAAATTATTTGTGATTTTTGTTAGAATATAAGAATATGAAATCACAAACATTTATTTTTGTCGGAAGATCAGGTTCAGGCAAGGGAACACAACTCAATCTTTTACAAGAGTATTTATCTTCAAATTTTACTGGTATAAATATAAAGTCCGTTGTTATGGGGGAAATTTTTAGATCAT
>CAZHIB010000038.1:0-5944 GCA_964532365.1 uncultured Candidatus Saccharibacteria bacterium | reverse complement strand
ATGTTAGAAATATTATCAAAAGTTGGTTTTGATTGGCAAGTTGCATTAGCGAATTTTGTAAACTTCGTTATTATCTTTTTTATTTTGAGAAAATTTGCCTTTGCTCCGATAATGAAAATTATCAAAGACAGACAAGATAAAATAAATCTCGGCTTAGAAAATGCACAAAAAGCAGAGACTGAGCTCATGACGGCTGAACAAGTTGGTAAGGAAAAAATTCTTCAGGCAAAAATAGAAGCAAATTCTATTATTGGAGAAGCTCAGAAAAAGGGGGATGACATCATATCTTTAAGTAAAGACGAAGCAAATATCCTAAAAAACACAATAATTAAAGATGGAGAAAAAATTGTCGCTCAAAAAAAAGAAGCTCTAAAGGAAGAGGTCAGATTAGAAACAGCAAATCTAATAGTAGATGGCTTAGAAAAAGTATTAAAAAATAATTTTACAAAAGAGCAACAAGAGGTTTATTTAAAAAAGATTCTTTCAAATTAATATGATATCATCAAAAAATTTAGCAAATGCAATATATGAAATATCAAAAACTTCAAAGAAAGACGAAGAAGTTATTGTTTTGGCTATTTTGGATTATGTCAAAAAATATAAATTAGAAGCTTTATTACCAAAGGCAATAAGTTATTTAGAGAATAAATCGCAGAAAGATTCAACCTGGGATACTCTTTCAGTAGAATCAAAAATACATATCGATAACGAAATTATAGAAAAAATAAAAATTAAATTAAACGCTACCAAAGCACAAAAGGTAAAAAATGAAATAAAAGAAGAATTAATCGGAGGATTTACGGCAACATATAAGGGAGTAATTTATGATGCTAGTATAAAGAATCAATTAAAATTATTAAGAAATGTATTAACAAAATAAATTTATGGCTGTAGAAGAAATTATTAAAAGTTTAAAAAATAAAATAGGTGAATTCGAATCAAAAATAGACACCACAGAATTTGGAAATGTTATGTCTATTTCTGATGGAATTGCCAAAATATCAGGTTTAACAAATGTCATGTCGTCTGAAATGCTTGATTTTTCAGATGGGACAAAAGGACTAGTTTTAAATCTTGAAGAAGATAATGTTGGAGCGGTTATCTTGGGAGATTATACAAACATCAGAGAGGGTGATGTTGTAAAAAGAACAGGCAAAGTTCTTTCGGTTCCAGTTGGTGATAGTATTTTAGGACGGGTAGTTGATCCATTATTAAATCCAATAGATGGTAAGGGAGTAATAAAAACAGACAGAGATATGTATGTTGAAAGAGTCGCTTCGGGTGTCATGGACAGACAAAGTGTAGATATTCCGCTTCAAACAGGTTTAAAAGTTATTGATGTTTTGGTTCCTATTGGTCGCGGGCAACGTGAACTTATTATTGGTGACCGTCAAACAGGAAAAACGGCACTTGCAATAGATGCCATAATTAATCAGAAAAATACTGGCGTTAAATGTGTTTATGTTGCTATTGGTCAAAAAAAATCAAAAGTTATGAGAGTTGTGAAAGAACTTGAAAAAGCTGGAGCCCTTTCTTATACAACTGTTGTTTTAGCTTCAGCTTCAGATAATGCTTCTTTGCTTTACCTGGCTCCTTATTCTGGAGTTTCGGTGGCTGAATATTTTATGGATAAAGGTCAAGATGTTTTAATTATTTATGACGATCTTTCTAAGCACGCTAATTCCTATCGTGAAATTTCACTTCTTCTTCGACGCCCACCAGGCCGTGAAGCTTACCCTGGGGATGTTTTTTATCTTCATTCAAGACTTCTTGAAAGAGCTTGTCGAAGAAATAAAGAATCAGGCGGAGGATCTATCACAGCACTCCCAATTATTGAAACTCAAGCTGGAGATATTTCAGCCTATATTCCAACTAATGTAATTTCTATTACTGATGGACAAATATTCCTTGAAACTGGTTTATTTTATAAAGGAATTAAACCAGCAATTAACGTTGGCTTTTCTGTTTCTCGAGTCGGAGGTAATGCTCAAATTAAATCTATGAAGAAAAATGCAGGACCAATGAAATTGTCTTTGGCACAATATAGAGAGCTTGAAAGTTTTTCTCAGTTTGATTCAGATTTAGATGCAGACACAAAGAAAATGCTAGATCGCGGAGCCAGAACAGTTGAAATCCTTAAACAAGAACAATACAAACCATTACCAGTTACCAGTCAAATTGCTAGTATTTTTGCGGTGAATGAAGGATTACTTGATGATGTTGAGAAAAACAATATTAAGAAATGGGAAGAAGATCTTCATAAATATCTTGCTACATCAAAAAAAGATTTAATGCAAAAAATTGAAAAAGATTGGAGTGATGAAAATAAAAATAAACTTAAAGAAGCAATTGAAGAATTCAAAACAACTAAAATTTAATCATTATGGCTATTCAAACAAAAATCATAAAACAAAAAATGTCTTCCATTGGTAATATTCGAAAAATTACTAAAACAATGGAAATGGTTTCTGTTTCAAAGATGAAAAAAGCTGTTAGAGCTTCTATTGCATCTCGAGATTATTCTAGGTATGCTCTTGAACTTTTAGTAACACTTTCTAAAGAGAGAAATATACCTCATCCACTTCTTGAAATTGGAAAAGGTAATAAAACACTCATTGTGATTGTGGCTTCGAACAAGGGATTGTGTGGTGGGTACAACGTAAACATTTCAAAAGCTGTTTCTAAATTAAAGAAAAAAGAAAGTGATTTAGAAATAGAAGCAATAACAATAGGTAAACAAGCTGAAAGAATAGCAAACCGAAACAAAATAAAAATTATTGCTAGTTTAAATGAGTTTAAAGAAAGTATTACCTTAGATGAAATAAATGTTTTGAAGAAGATAATAATTAAAGAATTTATTGATCTTAAAAAATATAAAAATGTTTTAATTGTTTATACACAATTTGTTAAACAACTAGATTATCAACCAAAAATAATCGAAATAATCCCTGTTAGTCCAAAAACAACTAGAAATATAATAGATACAACAAAAGAAGGTAGGAAAAATGATTATTTTGATAAAAAATCAATGATTTTATACTTATTTGAACCAGATGAAGAAAAAGTTTTAAACAAAGTTATCCCTGATTTATTATCCTCAACCTTACTCCAAATAATGATAGAGTCCCAAGCCTCTGAACAAAGCTCTAGAATGGTAGCCATGAGGAATGCAACAGAGAACGCTGGTGAGTTATTGGATGATTTAAGTTTGACATATAATAGAGCTCGACAAGCAAGTATTACTCAGGAGGTCGCTGAGATTATAGGTGGGGCAGAAGCATTAAATAATAAATAATAATATGAATAAAGGAAAAATAACACAAATAATAGGGCCCGTCGTAGATGTAAGATTTGAGAGTAATCTTCCTTCTATTTTCAGTGCTTTATATGTAGAAAATAGTAATGGCGAGAAAATAGTTTTAGAAGTGAATCAACATATTGGATTAAATGAAGTTCGAACAATTTCTATGTCTTCAACAGATGGACTAAAAAGAGACCAAGAAGTCATTGACTCCGGTTCTCCAATTACCGTTCCGGTTGGAAATAATGTTTTAGGAAGAATGTTTGATGTTAATGGAAATCCGATTGATAAAAAACCTTTTACTGCAACAAACAGAAATCCAATTCATCGTCTTGCCCCAAAATTTGAAGAGCAGTCAACTGAAACACAAATTCTTGAAACTGGAATTAAAGTTGTAGACTTAATTTGTCCATTCTTAAAAGGTGGAAAAGTTGGATTATTTGGTGGAGCTGGAGTTGGAAAAACTGTTGTTATTCAAGAGCTTATTCACAACATTGCTCAAAACCACGGAGGATATTCTATCTTTGCTGGAGTTGGAGAAAGAACTAGAGAGGGAAATGATCTTTATAAAGAAATGGAAGAATCTGGTGTTTTAGATAAAACATCACTTGTTTTTGGACAAATGAACGAATCACCAGGAGCTCGTGCCCGTGTCGCTTTTTCTGCTCTTACCATGGCCGAGCATTTCAGAGATAAAGAAGGAAAAGATTTACTTCTTTTTATTGATAATATCTTTCGTTTTACTCAAGCAGGATCTGAAATGTCGGCTCTCTTAGGCCGAATGCCTTCAGCTGTTGGATATCAACCAACACTTGCAACAGAAATGGGAAATCTCCAAGAAAGAATTACTTCAACAAAAAATGGTTCTATTACTTCTGTGCAAGCAGTTTATGTGCCTGCTGATGACTTTACCGATCCAGCACCAGCTACAACCTTTACCCACTTAGACTCAACAGTGGCTCTTAACAGATCACTCTCTGAGCTTGGTATTTATCCAGCTGTTGACCCTCTTGATTCAACCTCAACAATTCTTGATCCAAATATTGTTGGCCAAGAGCATTATGAAGTTTCTCGTGAAGTTCAAAGAGTTCTTCAGAAATATAAGGATCTTCAAGATATTATTGCAATTTTAGGAATGGATGAATTGTCTGATGATGATAAATTACTTGTTTTTAGAGCTAGAAAAATTCAAAAATTCCTCTCCCAACCATTTCATGTAGCCGAACAATTTACTGGAGCAAAGGGCTCATATGTTAAAAAAGAAGATACCGTTAGAAGCTTCAAAGGAATTCTTGAAGGTAAATATGATCACATTGGAGAACAAAGTTTTTATATGAAAGGAAGCATTGAAGATGTTATTGCTGATTACGAATCAAAACAAAAATAATTTATGTCTAAACCAATCTCACTTAAAATATTAACTCCGGAAAAAATTATTTACCAAGATGAGGTTTTGAAAGTAAATATTCCAACAGAATCAGGAGAAATTGGTATCCTTCCTGACCACGCTCCACTTGTTTCTATTATTAAACCAGGAGAAATAAGAATTGAAAAAAAATCAAATGAAATTGTCTCTTTGTCTGTTGATACTGGCATATTAGAAGTCAGACCAAGTTCTCATCAAAATAATATAAACTCAGAAATTATAATTCTTGCTTCAACGTCAGAACTGGCAAGTGATATTGATATTAAAAGGGCTGAAGAAGCTTATGAGAGAGCTAAAAAAGCCATGGAAGAAAGTGATAATCTTTCTGATGTTGATTTCGCTCGATTCCAAGCAATGATAGATAAAGAATTAAATAGAATTAAAATTGGTAAAAAATATAAAAAATAGTTATTTTTTTTCTAATCCTTCTAAAGATCCTTATTTTATAAGGATTTTTTAGCTTGACTTTTTATACATTTATGTGATATAATATTGTTCGAATAGATGCAAAAAGGGATTTAGATTGGTGTTCTTAGTTTCTTCTTGAGAAATTAAGAACACCAATTTAAAACCCCATGAAAAAACAGGCAACAAAATTACAGAGCAGTATTTTTATGCTTAGCTTTGTGATTGGATTTTTAGCGCTGATAAGCGCTGGACAAAATATTTACACCCTTGGAAATCAGGGAGGAACATGGACCGGATTTATTTGGTCTATAGTTTTGTTGATAATTTCGGTGTGTGTCATTATACACATAAACACACACTATGAAATAAAAAAACGTCTCGACGAAGAGACGGAAGAATTTTAAGAATAATAAGAGTTCCCGGATTTTATTCGGGAGCTTTTTTATTTTTATTGACTTTTTTGTAAATTAGTTTATAATTAATTAAACCCTAAAAAAAGATAGTATGAAGAAAACCACTTTAGGTAGCTCGATTTTTGAGAACGGCCTTAATAATAATGAAAAAAAGGAATTCCAAGAATTTACCAAAATCTGGATTCCCCAAAAAGAGTACAAAGAAGTTACTTTTGAGGACTTCTTGTGGTATTGTCGTTTTAACTCAGAAAAACCAGACCCAAGAATGTCTTATTACGAAAAAACCATTGAACATATCAAAAAAATTATACTAGAAATAGAAAATAAAACATTAAGAGAGTATACGAAAGTAATTGATCTCTTAATAAAAAATATACAATAAGAAATAGCCGTTGC
>CAZHIB010000037.1:0-6070 GCA_964532365.1 uncultured Candidatus Saccharibacteria bacterium | reverse complement strand
ATATAGTATACTCCCTTTATATGACGATTATAGTTAATATATTACCTTATCTACAAATTATCTTATCAATTATCTTAATAGCCGCTATTTTACTTCAACAATCAAGTGCTGGAGTAGGAGGAGCGTTAGGTGGAGGAGATGGAGGTGGACTATATAATACTCGTCGTGGTTTCGAGAAATTTCTATTTATTTTAACAATAGTTGTTAGTATTCTCTTTTTGGCTACATCGTTTATAGCTATCTTTGTTAAATAATTTCTATTTAATGGTTTTTAACGTTTTTTATGCATAAATTTATTCTATTTATTAAAGAATTTCGTATTTACAAAAGAAAAGAGATGGTTGAAGCAGTTGAATCTTTTTCTAAAAAACAATTTTTAGTTTTTTTTACAATTTTAGGGGCTGCTTTAATATTTGTATTAATTTTATTGGCTAAAATAAATCTGATGTTCATGGTTTCGATTCCAGTTAGTGGAGGTTCTATTAACGAAGGAGTCGTGGGAGTTTCCACACTTGTTAATCCAGTTAATTCCTTTTCATATGCCGATAAAGATTTAACAGCTTTAGTTTACTCTGGGCTGATGAGAAAAAACACTGACGGGACTTTTATTCCTGACATTGCTGAATCATTTTCAATTTCACCGGATGGATTAAATTATACTTTTATATTAAAACAGGGATTAAAATTTCATAACGGAGAAAAAATTACAGCTGACGATGTTATCTTTACAATTGAAAAAATAAAAGACCCCATAGTCAAAAGTCCTAGAAAACTAGAGTGGGATGGAATAAGAATTGAAAAAATTGATGATTATACAGTTGTCTTTATTTTAACACAGCCATACATTTCATTTTTAGATAATACAACAATCGGAATTCTTCCCTCTTCTTTATGGAAAAGTGTTAATGTAAATGAATTTAATGTATCTCCTCTTAATAATATTAAAGCAATTGGTTCAGGACCTTATAAAATCAAATCTGTTACCAAAAATAGTGATGGAATACCAGAAATTTATAAACTTGAACGTTTTAATCAATTTTCTCTTGGTAAGCCATTAATAAAAAACATAAATATAATTTCTTATGCGAATGAAAAAGATTTATTAAAAGCTCTAACGAGTGGCTCAATCGATCAAGCTGGTGGAATCAGCTCTGAAAATACGCTATTAATAAAAAAGGAAGATTATGCTATTCATGAAATTACTCTGCCGAGAATTTTTGGTATATTTTACAATAGAAATAATAATAAAATATTTACTGATCCTTCTGTTGTAAAAGCTCTCGATTTAGCCCTCGATCGACAGATGATTGTTGATGAAATTTTAAATGGTTATGGCTCAATTGTTTATAACCCAATCCCTGAGAAAATTTTAAAGAATGAGCAAATAGAAAAATATCAATATCCAAACATTGAAGAGGCAAACGAAATACTTGAAAAAGCTGGTTGGATAAAAGGAGAAGATGGAATCAGAAAAAAGGGTGGAACAACCACAAAAACTACAACAAAAAAAGTAGGAGGAAAAACTGTTAGCCAAACTGTTAAAACAACAGAGCCTGAAATAAGACTATCTTTTTCTTTAACAACTGGAGATACTTCTGATTTCAAAAAAACCACACTATTATTAAAGGAACAATTGAATGAAATTGGAGTAGAAATAAATGAAAAAATTTACGAAACTGGCCAATTAAATCAATTAATAAAAAATCGTGAATATGAAGCTCTTTTATTTGGACAATTCATAAACCATGAATCAAATTTATATTCCTACTGGCACTCTTCTCAAATAAACGACCCTGGTTTAAATATTGCAATGTATAATAATAAAAAAGTAGATACTATTTTGGAATCAATTCAAAAAACCTCTGAAATAGAATCCCGACTTGAAAAATATATAAGTCTAGCTGGAGAATTTAATAACAATATTGGAGCCCTCTTACTATATTCTCCTAAGTATATATACATAACATCAAAAAATCTTAATAATTATTCATTTAACGACATAACTGTCTCTTCCGACCGTTTTAATTCAGTCTATCAATGGGCCGCTGACACAGACAGAGTCTGGAAATTCTTTACTAAATAAAACCTTAAATTAAATAGCTTCAACTATCCAAGAAAAATATATGGAAACACATAAAAAAACAGAAAACTCTAAAATTAAAAAAAATCAAAAATTCAGTTACCACAAACAAGGTAATATCCGTGTCTTACACAAAACAAATTCTATCACCTCAAAAATAACTTCTGGAAGTAAGCAAGCTTCTTACTCCAAAAGTTCAACGTCACAAAATAAAAAAATTAATCGAGGCAGTTATCAATACAATAGCAATAAGGGTAACAGAAAACCTAAAAATCAAGGGCAAGATTATAAAATAAAAACTACCGTTACGAATAAAACAAACTTTATTCCCCCTCCAGAAAAAGGAGTCATCAGAATAATTCCCCTCGGCGGAGTTGAAGAGATAGGGAAAAATATGACTGCCATAGAAATAGGAGATGATATAATTGTCATCGATGCAGGAATGCAATTTAAAACAGAAGATACTCCTGGTATTGATTATATTATTCCAAACACGACATACCTAGAAGAAAGAAAAGATAAAATCAGAGCCATGCTTGTAACTCATGGACATTTAGACCACATTGGTGGTATTCCTCTCGTTATGAGCCGTATCGGTAATCCTCCTCTATATTCACGAAATTTATCTGTCTTGGTTATGAAGAAAAGACAAGAAGAATTTCCTCATTTACCTCAAATTAATTTCAATATTGTAGAAAAAAATTCTGTCATTCAAGCTGGAAAACTTCGCATCCGTTTCTTTGGTGTAACTCATACGATGCCAGACTCAATGGGTATAGTTATTGAAACTCCTTATGGATCAATTGTGACTCCAGGGGATTTTAAATTAGATCAAATCGATGGAGTTGTCAGTGATGAAGAAGAAAAAGAATATGCTTTTTTTGATAAAGAAAAAGTTTTACTACTTTTAACTGATTCCACAAATATTGAAAATGAAGGATTTTCTCTGCCTGAAAGTAAGGTTCATGAAGGATTAGATAAAGTTATTCGACAAGGAACTGGGCGTATTATTATTGCGGCCTTTGCTTCTTCTATTACTCGTTTAATGAAAATTGTAGAAATTGCTGAGTCACTAGGCAAAAAAGTGGTTTTAGATGGAAGATCTTTAAAAACAAATATGGAAGTTTGTGAACAAGCAGGAATATTTAAACCTAAAAAAGGCACAATTATTCCAGTCGAAAACGTTGACAATTATCCTCCTAATAAAGTCCTTATCATGATGACTGGAGCCCAAGGAGAAGAATTTGCGGCTCTTGGTCGGGCGGCAAATAAAACTCATAAAAAATTTACTATTCGTCCAGGAGATACAATAATTCTGTCTTCTTCTATTGTTCCAGGAAATGAGATTGCTGTTCAGCATTTAAAGGATAATTTATCTCGCCATGGTGTTAGAATTATTAGTTACCGAACAAGTGAAGAATATATTCATGCCACAGGTCATGGAAACCAAGAAGATATAAAATGGCTCCATCGAAAAACACATCCAAAATTTTTTATTCCAATTCATGGCTGGCACTCAATGCTTGTAAAACATAAAGAGGTAGCCATGTCGCTTGGCATGTCAGGTGATAATATTATTGTTCCTGATAATGGTTCAATTATTGAAATAGTAGACAATGGAGAGAAAATGATTCTTCGAAAAGAGAAAGCTCCTTCCGGTCCAATGATGGTAGATGGTCTTTCAATTGGTGATGAACAAGATGTGGTTATTAGAGATAGAGTAATGCTTGCCCAAGATGGAATGTTTGTCTTAATTGCCACGATTGATTCAACTACTGGCAAATTAAGAAAATCTCCGGATATAATTTCCCGAGGATTTATTTATTTGAAAGAAAATCAAGAATTATTACACCAAGTTAGGTTAATTATTAAAAAAACAGTTGAAGATGAAACAATTGGAATGAACCCAATTAATTTTGATACAATTAAAACTTCCCTAGGAGATAATATTTCAAAATTCCTTTTCCAAAAAACAGCCAAGCGTCCAATCGTAATACCAGTATTATTAAATATTTAAAAAATATCCTGTATTAAATTTTGGATTGATAGGGATTAAAAATATTATTATTAAAAAATAAAATCTTTGTATTGAAATGAATTATAAAATAAAAAATATATATTTTTTGTCATTTTTGTTCACCTTGCACACTGCTATAGCTGCTTATATAAACTCAAGTTTTCTTACCAGCATAATCAAGGAAGATTATGTTGGATTACTTTATACCGCTTCTTCTTTATTAATTATAATTATTTTATCAAGAAGCTCTATAATTCTAAAAAACTTTGGTAATAAAAAATTAACCTTCATTTTTATCGGAGTAAATATGTTAGCCCTTTTGGGTCTAATTATATCAAAAAATCATTTTGTTATTATGATGTCATTTGTCTTATTTATGACAACAAACACACTTGTTTTTTATTGTATTGATATATTTATTGAACATTTTAGTAATAATAATAAAACTGGTTTAATCAGAGGCTTTTATCTAACCATTATAAATATAGCTTATTTATTATCCCCTCTTTTAGCAGCTTACCTTATTGCTCGAGGTGACTACAAAGCCATCTATATTTTTGCTCTAGCCTTATCTTTATTGATGGTCATTGGTTTAATTTTTTATACTAAAAATTTTAAAGATAAAAAATATGAAAAAGGTTCTATCGTTGATGCCTTAAAAAATATACGAAAACAAAAAGATATTTATCCAATTTTTATTATAAATCTTCTTTTGCAATTTTTTTATGCTTGGATGGTTGTTTATACCCCAATTTATCTCCATCAACACCTAGGTTTTAATTGGAATCAAATAGGAATAATGTTTACAATTATGCTTATTCCTTTTACTATCTTAGGGTTGCCAATTGGTCTACTAATTGATAAATATAGAGTCAACAAAAAGACACTCCTTTATCTTGGTTTTTTTACTATTGGACTTACAACATCACTGATCGCTTTTGTTTCATCTTTAAATACACTAGTCTGGGGGTTAGTATTGTTTGGAACAAGAGTTGGAGCAAGTATCATTGAAACAACCTCAGAAATATATTTCTTCGAAAAAATATCAGATAAAGATGTAAATCTGATAAGTATATTTAGAGATATGCTTCCAATAGCCTACATTTTAGCTCCAATTATTGCAACTATCATCTTTTTCTTCATTCCTTTTAATGGTTACTTTTTCTTAATTCTAGGGATTATTATGTTTTTAGGGTTTTATTATATTTATCAAATAAAAAATGGCAAAGATCAAATACCCTATCAGAATAAATAAGTACCTAGCAGTAAAAAATTATTCGACCAGAGTCGGAGGTGATGAGCTAATTAAAAAAGGCTTAGTCTTTATTAATGGAAAGAAGGCCGTATTGGGTGATAAGGTCAATCAAGACGATGAAGTAACGGTAAGATCCAAAGGATTAAAAAAAGAATATGTTTATTATGCTTATAATAAAAAGGTGAATATTTCAACCAATCCAGATGAGAACAGTAAGGACATTTTACAGGTGACAAAATTTCCAACCAAAGTCTTCCCTATTGGTCGGCTCGATAAAGACTCACATGGATTAATCATTTTAACTAATGATGGCCGCGTAACCGACAGATTGTTGTCTCCCCGATATGTTCACGAAAAAGAATATATCGTTAAATTAGAAAAACCATTTTCCGATACTTTTATAAAATTACTAAAAGATGGAGTCCACTTTGATGGATTCATTAGTCGCAAATGCCAGGCTGATCGAATAGGTAAATCGAAAAATACTTTTTGGATTATTCTGACCGAAGGTAAAAAACGTCAAATTAGAAGAATGTGTGAAGCTCTTCATCACAATGTTATTGACCTAAAAAGAGTTAGAATTATGAATATTAAATTAGACAAAATACCACCAGGAGATTTCAGGCAAATAAAAGGACAAGAACTGAATGAATTTCTTAAACTTTTAAAATTAATTTAAATAATCAAAAATATTTCATAATAAAATTCCCTCCAAATG
>CAZHIB010000036.1:0-6434 GCA_964532365.1 uncultured Candidatus Saccharibacteria bacterium | reverse complement strand
TTTTTAATTTCTGTCATTTTCTTTTTATATTCACTTTGAGTCATTTTATCTATTTTATTAGCCACAATAATAAAAGGTTTGTTAAAATTTTTTAATTCATTGTACATAAGTAAATCTTTTTTAGTCATTCCAATATTGGCATCAATAATCATAACCACTTTTTGTTGATCATAAATTGAATTAAATAAATATGAGTCAATCAATTCTCCAATTTTTTCACGTCCTAAACCTGACGAACGAGCAAAACCATATCCTGGTAAATCAACTAAATAATAAGCATCATTGATAAGAAAAATATTTATCTCTTTCGTTCGGCCTGGGAAAGAGCTAGTTCTAGAAATTTTACTATTAGTAATTGCATTTATTAAACTTGATTTGCCAACATTAGAACGCCCAATAAAAGCAATTTGAGGAATATCACTTGCTAAGATATTGTCATCTCCAACTACTCCTTTTATAAATTTTGCAGACCTTATTATCATATTTCTATCTTAGCATAAAATGACTTTTAACTCTTATTTTGCTATATTCTATTTATGTCATTATCAATCGGAATTGTAGGACTGCCGAATGTCGGAAAATCGACGCTGTTTAATGCGTTGACTAAAAAAGGTGTGCCAGCTGAGAATTATCCTTTCTGTACTATCGATCCATCGATTGGGATTGTTCCAGTACCTGATGAACGCTTATGGAAACTATCAGATTTTTCAAAGTCAAAAAAAACTATTCCAGCTGTTATTGAATTTGTGGATATTGCTGGGCTAGTCAAAGGTGCTTCGAAAGGGGAAGGGTTGGGAAATAAGTTTTTAGCCAACATTCGGGAAGTCGATGCGATTTTAGAAATTGTCAGAATTTTTCCACTTCACAAAGACAAGGGGAATGAAATTATTCATGTTTATGGAGATATTGATCCACTTCGAGATATTGAAGTAATTAATTTAGAATTAATATTGGCAGACCTAGAAACAGTTGCGAAACGTCGGGCAAATTTAAATAAAGATATTAAAAAAGGTGACAAAGAAGCTATTGTTGAGGATGGAGCATTAATAAAACTTGAAGAGGTTTTTGAAAAAGGCCAACTCGCAAATACGGTAGAATTTAATGAAAAAGAAATTGAAAAAGTCAAAATGCTAAATCTGCTTACCTTAAAACCATTTATCTATGGATTAAATAAACAAAGTGGAGTAAAAAATTTAGATGAAATGAATCCAGAAGTTTTTAAAGAATTGACTGATTACATTGAAAGTATGGGTTCACGCTGGATTGTAATTGATGCTAAAATAGAAGAAGAACTAAGGGATTTTGAAGGAGAAGAAAAGGAGGTGTTTCGTAGGGAGTTGGGAGGAGATGATGATGGAATAAATCATTTAATTACTGAAGGGTATAAATTACTTGGGCTTGATACGTATTTTACGACAGGGCTTGATGAGACTAGAGCATGGACAATTAAAAGTGGTAGTACGGCCCCTGTGGCCGGGATGGCAATTCATACAGATTTTAAAGATAAATTTATAAGAGCTGAGGTGGTATTTTGGACCGACTTACTTGAGGCGGGAAGTTATGCTGAAGCTCGAGCTAAGGGGAAAGTTCGAACTGAAGGGAAAGAGTATATTGTTAAGAATGGTGATGTCATAGAATTTAAAATATAAACTTTATGACAAATAATTGGAAAATAGCTGAGGATATTTTAGCAAAAGACGGAATAGCGGTGATTCCAACTGATACTTTATATGGCCTGATAGGACAAGCTTCGTCAAAAAAAGCGGTTAAAAGAATATATAAGATAAAAGGTCGATTGGAGGGTAAACCATTTATCGTTTTGATTAATTCATACAATAATTTAAAATTATTTGGCATAAAAATTAATAAAGATCAAATCAGATTTCTTGAAAAAATTTGGCCCGGGAAAGTTAGTGTTATATTTCCTTGCTTATTAAATAAATGGAGTTATATTCACAGAGGTGTAGGCTCGATTGCTTTTAGAATGGTTGGGGTTAGAAATAAAAATTTATTTAAACTAATTGAAAAAGTAGGACCACTTGTTGCTCCAAGTGCAAATCCAGAAGGGCAAAAACCAGCCGAGAGTCTAGGTCAAGCAAAAAAATATTTTGGGCAAGAAGTTGATATATACCTAAACGGCGGGAAAAGAAAAGCTAAACCATCAACATTAATTAAATTTAAAGGTAATAATTATGTCATTTTAAGACAAGGGGAAATTATTATAAACTAAAAAGAGTAACTATTTGTTACTCTTTTTAGATATTTTTTTTATTTTAGTTTGTTTTTTAAGTTCAATTACTTCTTCAATAAGTTTTCCTAAAGAGTCTTCAATTCTTTTCATTGTTTCATCGTCTCTTTTTTCTTCTCTTTCTTCTTCGTCTTCTTCGTTAATCTCATCCACATCCTCTTGAATTTCATCAACATCTTTCTGAATCTCATCCACATCTTTTTCAATTCCTTCAACATCTTCTTGAATCTCATCAACGTCTTTCTGAATCTCGTCCACGTCTTCTTGAATTTCTCCGACATCACGAGCCACAGCATGTAATTTACGAGCTTGGCGGTTTACCGACATTTGAATAAAAATAGAAAGATAAATTGCTTCAAGAGAGACGATTGTGGTTAAAACCAGAAGTATTTTATCTATTTCTATTCCATAAAAATAGAGTAAAAAGGAAATAATAAATAAAGCGGTATGAATAATAAGCGAATTGGTTGAACCAACCCACCTAGTTGCTCGAATAGCAATCTTATCTAAACTATCTACGGTTTTTTTCTGTAACATTTCCATAAGTGTTTATTATATACCATAATTCTGATATAATAAAGAACATTATGCAATCAACAATAAAAAATTCAAGACTAACCCCCAAGTTCTTTTTTATCTCTTTGGGTGTCGTTGTTACTCTTATTACTAGTGTCACTTCATTTTTAGTTTTATTATTTGAGACACTTAATAAAAAATTTCCTGATACCTTAAATTCAGTTTATCAATATGGGTATAATTCATATAATTTTGAAACAATTCGTGCAGCGCTTGCTACTTTAATTATATTTTTTCCAATTTTTATACTTATCTCATATTTTTGGCTTCGGGAATCAAGAGAAGATATAGGTCATCAGAATTTAACAATCCGTAAATGGATGGTTTACCTGATTTTATTTTTAGCTAGTTTGATGATTATTATTGATTTAGTAACTTTAGTTAAATATTTTGTTTCGGGCGAAATTACTTCTCGATTTATTTATAAAATTTCAGGGACTCTTATTGTTGGATTTTTAGTCGATTTTTATTACTCTCTAAAGATGCGAGATATTAATTTTAATAGTCCTAGATCAAAAAAATGGGGTTTAGTTATTGGAGTTATATCTACTATTCTTTTCTTGGGATTAATTATTTGGAGTTTTGGAGTTATGGGAAGTCCAAAAGAACAGCGGGCTTGGCGACTCGATGATAGGAGGGTGGCTGATTTACAAAATATTCAATATCAAGTTATAAATTATTGGCAACAAAAAGAAAAATTACCCACGACTTTGTCGGAATTATCGAATCCGTTGACTGGTTATTCGTTGCCAGTTGATCCAGAATTTGAAAAAGGTTTATTGTACGAATATGTATCAAAAGATAAATTGACTTTTGAATTGTGTGCAACATTTTCTGCTCCAATGCCAAATGGTTGGCAAGAGGGTAATTATAGAGGAATTTATCCTGTGGGTAAAGAAATGTCATCTGATATCGCAGTCTCATCTTCTTTGTATCCAAGTGGAATAAATGATTCCTGGGATCATAAGGTTGGTAGAACTTGCTTTACTCGAACGATAGATAAAGATATATATCCACCATTTAAAAAATAAAATAAAATGAAAAATTACGATCATATAAAAATTGAGAAAAAATGGCAAAAGGAATGGGAGAATAAAGAAATTTATAAGACATTAAATTTTGCTAAAAAAAAGAAAATGTATGTCCTTGATATGTTCCCATATCCGTCGGGTGTTGGACTTCATGTTGGTCACCCTCGGGGTTATATTGGGAGTGATGTATATGCTCGGATGAAGCGCATGCAAGGATACAACGTACTTCATCCTATGGGCTATGATGCTTTTGGCTTACCAGCAGAACAATATGCTCTAGAGCATAAAATTCACCCACAAAAAGCAGTAGAAAAAAACATAAAAACATTTCGAAAACAACTTTCAATTATTGGTCTTTCTTATGATTGGACAAGGGTGGTAAATACTACTGATCCAAAATATTACAAATGGACACAATGGATATTTCTCAAGATATATAATTCTTGGTTTGATAAATCAAAAAATAAAGCCCGGGATATCAAAGAGCTTGAATTAATCTTTAATAAAGATGGAAATAAAAAAGTTAATGCGTCTTGTTCTGATGATGTTGAAATTTTTTCTGCTTTAGATTGGAATAATTATTCTAAAAAAGAAAAACAAGATATTTTAATGAAATATCGTCTAGCTTATGAAGGATATAGTGAAGTAAATTGGTGTGAAGATTTGGGGACAGTATTGGCTAATGACGAGATAGTAAATGACGAGAAGGGTAATCTTGTTTCTGAACGTGGAGGATATCCAGTTGAGAAAAAATCTATGCGACAATGGTTTATGAGAATTACTGCATATGCTGAGAGAATGTTAAGTGGACTTGAAGAATTACAATGGAGTGATCACATAAAAAATATTCAGAAAAATTGGATAGGAAAATCAGAAGGGAGCGAAATTGAATTTAAAATAAAAAATAGAGAAGAAAAAATAAAAATTTTTACCACTAGGGCGGATACTATTTTAGGAGTGACATATGTAGTTCTTGCTCCAGAACATCCATTAATTACGAATTACGAATTACAAATTACGAACAGAGAAGAAGTAGCGGAATATATAGGAAAGATAAAAAATAAAACAGACGAAGAAAGAATAAAAAACGACAAAGAAAAAACAGGTGTAGAGTTGAAAGGAATTATGGCCGTTAATCCAGCCAGTGGGCAAGAGATTCCAGTTTGGGTTGCGGATTATGTTCTTGCTTCTTACGGGACAGGAGCGGTGATGGCAGTTCCGGCTCACGATGAACGAGATTTTATTTTTGCGCAAAGATACAATTTACCAATTGAAGATAAACCACTTGTTGATATTCTTGAAATAACTAAGAAGGTTGGAGGTAAAATGGTCACAAAATATAAAATGCGTGATGCAGTTTTTGCTCGCCAGAGATATTGGGGAGAGCCTATTCCACTACGACATGGTACCGATGGTATCATTACTCAATTAAAAGAAAAGGATTTACCACTTAAATTGCCAAATGTTAGATCATATTCTTCAACAGGCACAGGTGAGTCACCGTTGGCTTCTGTGGAATCTTGGGCAAGAGAAGGTTATGAAACTAATACGATGCCTGGTTGGGCGGGATCATCTTGGTACTTTTTACGATATATGGATCCACAAAACTCTAAAAATTTTGCTTCAAAAAAAGCTATTAATTATTGGAAGAGTGTAGATATGTATGTTGGTGGAGCCGAGCATGCGACAGGCCACCTGCTCTATTCACGTTTTTGGAATAATTTCCTTTATGATATGGGTTATGTGTCATTTAAAGAACCATTCCAAAAAATGAAAAATATAGGTATGGTTCTGGCTACTGATGGCCGGAAAATGAGTAAGAGATGGAATAATGTTATAAACCCAGACGATATTGTCAGAAATTATGGAGCCGACACTTTGCGCGTTTATGAAATGTTTATGGGGCCATTCGAACAAAGTTTGCCCTGGTCAACTGAAAGCATTATAGGTTCTAGGCGTTTTATTGAAAGAGTTTCTAGAATTCCAGAAAAGATAAATGATCAAAAAAGCTCTATAAAATTAGAAAAAATATTACATAAAACTATTAAAAAAGTTAGTGAAGATATTGAGAGTTTTGCTTTTAACACAGCTATTTCTTCTATGATGATATTAGTAAATGAAATGGAATCTGCTTTTACTCAAGGTTATGGTGTAACCAAGAAAGACCTTAAGATGTTTATACAGATTCTTTCACCATTTGCTCCACATATAGCAGAGGAAATTTGGCACGATTTAGGAGAGACAGAGTCAATTAATAAAAGTAAATGGCCAAGATGGGATGAGGAGAAAATTATTGATGAAGAAATTAAAATAATGATTCAAGTCAATGGTAAGGTTCGATCTGAAATAAATGTGCCAATAGATATTCCGGAAAAAAAAATCAAAGAAATGGTCCAGCAAGATTCGAATGTGATTCCTTGGATTATAAATAAAGAAATCAAGAGAATTATATACATTCCAGGACGAGTTATAAACATTGTAGTCTAGTCTTTATTTTATTTATCAGGTATAATTAAACAATTATAATAGTTTAACATCTTCGCCACCTTGGCATAAAGTTATGGTGAGTTGATCAAAAA
>CAZHIB010000035.1:0-6891 GCA_964532365.1 uncultured Candidatus Saccharibacteria bacterium | reverse complement strand
CAATTATATCATATATGAGATAAAATACAAATATATGAAAAAACAAACAGAACAGCAAAAAATTGGTTATTTTATTAGGAACCTAAGAGAACAAAGAGGTCTAACTCAAGAAGCCTTTGCAAAAGCGCTTGGTACTTCGCAAAGTTCTGTTCCTCGCATGGAAAAGGGTGAACAAAATTTTACAACTGAATTGTTATTAAAAATAAGCCATGTCCTTGATCATCAAATTGTTTCCATTAATGACTCAATTGATTTCCAAGTCAATGGCGGTAAAAAACTCAGCGGTAGTATCACAACAAACTTTTCTAAAAACGGCTCTGTCGGGCTACTTTGCGCTTCTCTTTTAAATAAAGGAAAAACAACTCTCCATGGAATAGCTAGAATTGAAGAAGTAAATAGGGTTATTGAAGTAATCGAAAGTATCGGTGTCTCAGTTAAATGGATTAGTAAAAATTCTTTAGAAATATTACCACCCAGAGAATTCAAAATGGATAAAATAAACACTGATTCGGCTATTAAAACTCGATCAATCTTAATGTTTATTGGACCACTTATCCATCTCATGAATAAATTTTCTATTCCTCATGCTTCCGGTTGTAAACTTGGGAAAAGAACAATTTCTGCTCATACATACGCCCTAGAAGAAATAGGAGTAAAAATTAAAACAAATCATAATTCTCATAATATCGATATTAAAAAATTAAAACCTGCAGAGATAATAATGTATGAAGCTGGAGATACAGCTTGTGAAAATATCTTAACGGCGGTTTCAAAATTAGAAGGCACATCAACTATAAAATTTGCTAGCGCCAACTATATGGTTCAAGAAATATGTTTCTTTTTAGAAAAACTTGGGGTAAAAATAGAAGGCATCGGAACTTCAACATTAACTGTTCATGGTAAAAAAGAAATAAATGAGAATGTTGAATATTGGAACAGTGAAGATCCAATAGAATCAATGATGTTCATATCAGCTGCAATCACAACTGAATCAGAACTTAAAATTTTACGTTGTCCAATAGATTTTCTTTCTCTTGAACTTGATAAATTAAAACACATGGGTCTTAAATATAAAATTATCAGAAAATATAAATCATATAATGAAAGGACAAATTTAATTGATTTACATATTTTCCCCTCTAAACTAAAAGCCCTCGAAGATAAAATCCACGCCAATCCTTATCCTGGAATAAATATGGACAACCTCCCCTTTTTTGTTCCTATAGCGATAAAAGCCAAAGGTCAAACAATGATTCACGATTGGTCTTATGAAAATAGAGCTATATATTTTACTGAACTGAATCGCCTTGGAGCCAATATTACTTTAGCAGATCCACATCGTGTTTATATTCAAGGTGGAACCATCCTTAAATCAGCTCAAGTTGTTAGTCCTCCGGCCCTCCGTCCAGCAATGATAATTTTAATCGGCATGCTAGGCGCCAATGGAACTTCAATCCTTCGAAATGTTTATATGATTAGTCGTGGATATGAAGAAATTGCTGAACGATTAAACTCCATTGGGGCAGATATAAAAATATTAAAATAAAAGAATGACAAAGTCTGAACAATTAGATGAATTAAATAAATTCTGGCAAGAAAACTGCCAATGTGAATTAAAAAAAACTGCTACCCGACCAGTTTTTGGACATGGTAATGCCAAAAGTGATATCATTTTTATTGGTGAAGCTCCTGGAAAAAATGAGGATTTAAAAGGTATCCCCTTTGTTGGAGCCGCCGGAAAATTCTTTGATGAAATGCTTGGCGCAATTGGGAAGAAAAGAGAAGATATTTATATCACTAATATTGTAAAATATCGTCCACTCAATAATCGTGACCCAAAGCCAGAAGAAAAAGAAGCCTGCAATGAGTGGCTTATAAATGAGCTTAAAATAATTTCACCAAAACTTATTGTCTTTTTGGGTAGGCACTCAATGCTACAATTTTTCCCGTTTGAGAAAATTTCTGAAATTCATGGGAAACTACTACTAAAAAATATTCCCAAACTTGGGAAAAAGCAGGCTTTTTTACCATTGTATCATCCTGCCGCCGCACTTTACAACGGATCAATGAGAGAAACATTAATTTTAGATTTTAAAAAGATTCCTAGAATATTAGAAAAGTTAAAATAAAAAAACCGGCCCACATAAAAAGTAGGCCGGGCAAGCATTGAGAACCCCCACTAAAACATCCCGCAAAAAAGTGGAAGTTTCTCCCTCCAAAGGTAGCCTGGAAAGTCAGCTACAACAAAACCAGACTACCTTATATCTTTAAAAAATCTTCACCACCAATATATAACAATTAAATATTTATGTCAAGCAAATTTATTTAATATTTTTTACCTCTACACACATAAACATTGGGATCTCTTTGCGGGCTTTATCTTCAGCTGTTTGACGCGGGCCTGTGCCACTTTGTTTATGAGAAATCCACTCTTCAAGCCTTGTAATTGCCAAATCATTTCTTGAAAAAAGTTTAACATAATACTGTAAAGACCTGTGGAAAGAAATAGTTGTGATTTTCTTTTTTGAATTTTTTTCACCAGGATTCATATCAATTAATAACTTTGATTCCGATAAATATTTTGAAACAATTCTGGACTGAATTCCATCTTGAAAATGCCAACCACTTGCCTGCGGAACTCGAAAGGCTGGATGATTCAAAACCAAAATCATTCGTCCGTTTTTTTTAAGAATTCTTTTACATTCAGTAAATACTTCATTTACATTTTCAATATTTTGAATTGCCAAAATCACCACGATCGTATCAATCGAATTATCTTTTAAAAACTGAGCACGATGTGCTGGGGTAATATAAAATAAAACTTTTTCCCCGCCTTGATTCGACGAATCAAGCCTTGATTTTTTTTGGGCTGTTTCAATTAATTTTTTTGATAAATCAGAAGCCACAACTTCCGCTCCAGCACGAGCAAAGACATTGGCAAAATATCCTTGTCCACAAGCCAGATCATAAACCTTCTCCCCCTTTCTTAAATCAAGAAATCGAAGCAAGTTTGGTAAAATGACCTTTGTTTGATAACTATCGTCATTTTTCAATAATTCATCATACCATCTCGCCACTTTATTCCATGAAGTATCTTTATTTTTCATAAGTTTGATTATAACAGAAATTCTTATTTTTACTCTACTATTTTAATATCTTTTGCTGTTAATTCTTTTTTAATTTCATTTTCTTCTTTCTCCCTGCTTTTAATAATTAAAAAAGCAGTTATTCCTAGTCCAATAACCACAACTAGTCCGATATAGGGATAAAATGAATTTGGTATTTTATTTTTTGGTATTGAGGTCTTAATGTCATTTAAATTTATAACTTCGCCGTTATTATTATCTGAGATTAAATGTATTGTCTCATCTTTTTCAATTTTATTAATAGTGACTTTTGATAAATTATTTTTCTCGGCTGGAGTCTTAAACTTTTTAGTTAATTTATTTTCCGCCCCTGGTGTTGGTAATGAACCAATCCAATTATTATTAATTTTTTGTAAACTATCTCCATCACCCGCTCCACCCAATGAAGAAGTGTATGATATTGGACTAACAACATTCAATTCAGCATCTTTTAATGAAATTATTTCTCCACTATTATTAAATCCTGTCCAACTACTATCAAAAATCAAACCCGAAAAATTAGGCCAATCATTTTTAAATTGTAAGACATTTTGAACAATGACGGCATAACCACCACTTGCAAGATTTGATTCACCTTGTGGAATAAGGGTATGTTTGGTGTTGTCAGAAAATAAATACCAATTTGATAAATCCAAAGTTTCTTCACTAATGTTTTTTACTTCTACCCACTCACGATTACTATCTGTCCCATCTAGGTCATACATTATTTCGGTTATTTCGAGATTTGCAAAAGTAAAATTAAATACTGAAAAAATCATCATTATAATGATCAAGACTTTTTTTATTGTTTTTATAAACATAAAAAAATAAAATTATTCTAATACTTTGCGAAGAAGATCTTCTGGAACTTCTTTTTTCACTTTACGTTTTTGCCAAGAACTACTTTTGTCTTCATCTTTCGCCACATTGGAGTCCTGAGCAAAAGCAGGTTTTGCCACACCATAGCCTTGTGCGGAGATGGGTTCTTTCTTAATTATTACTTCTTCTCTTGGTTTTTCTTTAGGTACAACAATTTCAGGTTCGTCAATTTTTGATTCAACCTTTTTTCCTGCCGTGTCTTGCATTGATGATCGTGCATTGTTTTGAATAGTCGCTTTCGCCAACAAATCTTTTAATGAATCCATTTTTTCTTTTGAAGCTTCTTTTGTAACTGAAGGAGTAGATGTTTTTAATACATTATCATTTCTTTTCAAAGCAGAAAGTGATATAGGGGCTTGAATTGGCTTAACTTCTTCCTCTATTTTAATTTCATCTTTTTCCTTCTCATTTTTTTTACCACCCAAAGCAATTTTTTGAAGAAGTCCTTTTAAGAGTGGTGATGGACCTGAATATTTTTTCCTTTCTGGAAACTGTGTTTTCTTTGTAAATGAATTTCGAGGATGTTGATCATTTTGTCTAATTTGTTTCTTGGTCTGCCCTGATTTATTTTCATCAGAAATTGAAGCTGGTCTTTTATAAAAATCTCTTGGTTTTATATCGGCTGATTGAAACTCAATTCCAAGTGATGCTAGTGGGGCCGTTGAAATTTTCTCTTCTTGGTTGGCTGAACGCGAAGCCACAAATCCATGTTCTGGTTTTAATTCACCATTTTTAATTTTAAACATACAATCTTTACAATAAACTGGCCGGCCTTCTTTGGGCTCAAAAGGAACCATTGTTGATTTCTGGCAATTAGAACAGTCTGCTTTATACTTTGCATCGCCGTCTCCGGTCTGAAGCATTCCACTCCACTTAGAAATTTCATTTTCAACTTCAACCCTCGAACGAGTATAAAGTTTTCGCGATAATTCTATTATTTTATCTTTCACCCCCTTTGATAAATCTATTTTTATTGGCGGTAAGGTCATCGCCGAAAAAGGACGACTAGTAATCCCATCAATCATCAACTTTAAATAAATATGATAGTTTGGCAAATTAACTAAATCTTGTGCAGTAAATTCAGGCTCAAATTCTTTTTCCAGAAAATCAGCGTCATCAGCTCCGACACGGAATATGATCATTGTTCCTACGTTACCAAAAACTGCATCCCGTACTTTTGAACCATCTTTATTTTCAAGTTGCGCTGTGTATTGATGGGCCACGGTTAAGTTCAGTCGATACTTACGAGCTTCCGATAAAATGTTAGCAAATGAGTCAGTAGCAAAGTTTTGAAATTCGTCAACATATAAATAAAAATCTTTTCTTTCTTCTTCGGGGATTCGGACACGCTCCATGGCTGCTAACTGAATCTTAGTAATAATCATTCCTCCAAGTAAGGCTGAATTATCTTCACCAATTCGTCCTTTTGAAACGTTAACAAGGAAAATTTTTCCTTCATTCATTATCTTAAAAATATCAATTGTTGATTTTGGTTGTCCGACAACATTTCTGATAATTGAGGTTGAGAGAAATTGCCCAACTTTATTTTGAATTGGCGCAATTGCTTCATTTCTAAATTGATCTCGCCATTGTTCATATTCATGAACCCAAAAAGCCTTGACCACTGGATCTTTCAAATTTCCAATTATCATTTGCCGATAATCTTTATCGACAAGTAATCGAGGAATTCCAAGAAGAGTCGTTCCTGGAGTATCTAAAAGCGCCAAGATGGCATTGTTTAAAATATATTCCATTCGAGAACTCCAAGCATTGGCCCAAATCTTCGTAAAAATACCCATGAGACCTGAAGCCACTAAATGTTTATATTTTGGATCATCAAGTTGAATAACATTAAATCCAATATGAAAATCCGTATCAGCCGGATTAAAATAAATAACATCTTTGGCTCGATGTTCGGGAATCAAATGTAAAATTTCTTCAACCAATTCTCCATGTGGATCAACAACACAAACTCCTTCTCCGTTTTGAATATTTTGAATAATTAAATTCGAAAGAAGAACCGATTTACCTGTTCCTGATTTCCCCAAGACATACATGTGCTGACGACGATCTTTTCGCTTTATACCAAAAATATCATTACTACTTCGAAAATTAGTTTTACCAAAATATGTTATATCTCGATTGTGTGGAATTTCATTATCCATATATTATTAATATTATACCAATAATTAAGTAGTATAAGCAAACAAATTAATTTGACAAATGACATTTTGAGGATTATGTTAAAGAAAAAAGCTCTTTATGGAAACACTCGACAGTAACGTAACTTGGTGGCTAATTTTTATCTTAGCCATAATCCCTTACTCTCCAATTATTATTGGTGTAATAAAAAACTCTGATGATAAAAGCCATACATTCTTAACTTGGTTCTTATATCTAATTCTTGATGCAATAAATATGTTTTCAGGACAAAAGGTCAGAATCAATATGGATCCTATGGTTTTCGGTTTCGCCGTTGGGTCACTAATTTTGGCCTCAATTCTCTTATACCAAAAAAGATATGCCAAAATGAAAACTATTGAAATTACAACGGTGATACTTATAGTTTCTTGTATCATCGTCTGGAAAACAATGGGATCATACTACGCTTTGATTGCCTCAATTTTGTCTGAAGTAATCGTCGGAATTTACTTAATAATTCAAACCTATAAATATCCCAAAATTGAATATAATTTAATTGGGTACATAGGATTTTTTATTGTTAGCATAATTTCGATAATCAATACCAAAAATTGGAGCATCCAAGAAGTTGGTTTTGCAATTTCAGAAGCAACTCTAACTTTTATAATCTTAATTCCACTTCTTAAAAAAGGGTGGGTGGAAAATTATACTAAATATTCTATTCCACTATCAATATTTTTAATAT
>CAZHIB010000034.1:0-6931 GCA_964532365.1 uncultured Candidatus Saccharibacteria bacterium | reverse complement strand
CGGCTATTACATAGCCAGGTGCTTTTCCATTTTGATTAACATCAAAATAAGGAAAAGCCTTTCGATTCCCGCACGCAGAGTGTGCAGACACTCTGCTCATCTCCACAAAATAAAAACACTCCTTACGGAGCGTTTTATTTTGTGGAGATGGCGGGGTAATCTCGCCAACGGCGCGTGATTGGTGGTTTTGGTTTGTTTTTCAAACAAATCAAAACAGCACCAATCTTTCGCTTCCCGCACGCAAAGCACGCAGGTGCTTTGCTCATCTCCACACAAGAAAAAAGGCCATCTTGCGATGGCTCTTTTTTCAACGTGTGGAGATGGCGGGAATCGAACCCGCGTGCAAAGGGAAATCCTAGATAAATCTACATGTTTGTTCTGTCCAATTGGGTTTAAATGTTTATCCTAGAGAACAGACAGGAAAGATAAACACCGAGCTTTTAATTGTCGGATTTTACATCAAGCATTTGTAAAACCGTAACCCGATAAATTATGCCCATTCTTTATATCGGATGTCAAAAGAATGGACACGAGCCTGAGCCGTTTAGGCGTAAGCAAGAGCAAAGTTACCAAAATATGGTGACTTTACTGAAGCGACTTTGTTTGCACTTAGTCTTTTGAAAGAAGTTTTAAAAGATTCCTTCGTACTTTACATGCATAAATAAGATGATTCACTTTGTCGAAGCCGATCATCCCCATATTAAGTAGTAGGTAGTAAGTAGAAAGTAGAAAGGAAAAAAATCCTTGCTACATACTACCTGCTACTTGCTACCCTGTTTTCAATGTTCTTCTTATCTCTCTGTCTACATCTCGTTTTTTTATTGTCTCTCTTTTATCGAAAACCTTTTTCCCTCGAGCGACAGCAATAGAAACTTTAATGTAGGGTCCTTTACTATACAATGAAATGGGGATAAGAGTCAATCCTTTAATAGCATCTTTTTCGGCTAGTTTTTTGATTTCTTTTTTTGACAATAATAATCGTCTATTCCGATCGGGGTCATAACCAAGATCAATATTGTGTGGTTGATAGGGTGGAATGTGCATTCCAATTATGAAAGCTTCACCACCACGGACAATACAAAAAGCAGCAACGATACTTCCTTTACCATTTTTGATTGATTTAACTTCAAAACCGGAAAGTTCAATACCAGCTTCAAATGTTTCCTCGATGCTGTAATTAAAATGGGCTTTTCGATTATCGATAAATGTTGTCATTTTTCTATTTTATCATAAAAACTAATATTTTCTTATGCTTTGTTTTTTGTTGTCTAAAAGGTATAATGCAAAGTACTATGAAAATTAATCCAAATCAAAATAATAAAAACACCCCAATTCAACCACCCAAAGCCCCTAATCTAATTAATCAAATAATTATTGCAATTTTTATATTTATGAGTATAACAATTGCTTATTCTTATCTGTCGAAAAAACCAGAAGAAATAAAAAATTTAAATATTTCTGATGTTGCTTCTAGTATTATATCTGGCACAGTTGAAAAAATAGAAGTTTCAGGAAGTGATGTGAACGTTTCATTTAAAGACCAAACGAAAGGCAAAGCTAAGAAAGAAGTCGAGAGCTCTTTGTCTGAAACTTTATTTAATTATGGAGTGACTCCTGCCGAATTAGCCCTGACACCAATTGAAATAAAAGAAGAATCAGGTTTTGGGTTTTGGATGATTAGGGTTCTCCCATTTCTTTTGCCAATTATTATTATAGCTTTCTTCATTTGGATGCTGACAAGGCAAGTTAAGGGAGCTGGAATGCAGGCTTTTACTTTTGGTCAATCAAAAGCCCGGATTACTGATCCAAATGATAAAAACAATAAAGTGACCTTCAAAGATGTGGCTGGAGCCAAAGAAGCTAAGGAGGAATTGAAAGAAATTGTTGATTTCTTAAAAAACCCTAAAAAGTTTTTAGACATTGGGGCTCAAATTCCTAAGGGAGTTCTTTTAACTGGTTCACCAGGAACAGGGAAGACATTGCTTGCTCGGGCTGTTGCCGGAGAAGCCGCGGTTCCATTTTTTCATTTATCTGGATCTGAGTTTGTAGAAATGTTTGTTGGGGTTGGAGCCTCAAGAGTCAGGGATTTATTTAAGATGGCTAAAAAAGCCTCTCCTTCTATTGTTTTTATTGATGAAATTGACGCTGTCGGCCGAGTTCGGGGAACTGGAGTTGGCGGTGGAAATGACGAAAGAGAACAAACCTTAAATCAAATATTAGTTGAAATGGATGGTTTTGAGCCAAATGAAAAAGTTATTGTCATGGCGGCGACAAATAGAGGGGATGTTCTTGATCCTGCTCTTCTTCGCCCCGGGCGTTTTGACAGGAGGGTTATGCTTGATCTTCCGGACCGAGCTGATCGATTGGAAATATTAACAATTCATGCAAGAAAAAAACCATTTGCTGAGGATGTTGATTTGAAAGTTGTGGCCGAAAGAACCCCTGGTTTTTCGGGGGCCGATTTATATTCTTTAATGAATGAAGGAGCAATTTTGGCGGCTCGGGAGAATAGAAAAAAAGTGGCTCAATTTGATTTAATTCGTTCAATTGAAAAAGTTATGATGGGGCCTGAAAGAAAAAGTCACTTACTTTCTGTCAAAGAAAAAGAAATTACCGCCTATCATGAAGCTGGACATGCTCTTGTTTCATCAGTTTTGCCTTATGCTGATCCGGTTCACAAAGTTTCAATTGTTTCTCGTGGTCGGGCTGGAGGTTATACTTTGAAATTACCACTTGAAGAGCGACGCCTACAAAGTAAAAAAGAATTTCTAGATGATATCACTATGTCACTTGGTGGCTATGTGGCCGAGCAAATGATTTTTGGTGATATAACAACTGGTCCGTCAAATGATCTTCAGGTTGCCACCAATCTTGCTCGGGCAATGGTGACCCGTTGGGGAATGAGCGATGAAATTGGACCAATTGCGCTTGAAAGTGATGGAGGTCAGGTAATGTTTGGTAGTGGAGTAAATGATAAAGATTATTCAGAAAAAATTAGCTCTTTGATTGATTCTGAAGTTGCAAAAATAATGAATAATTCTTTTACAAAAGCTAAAGAAATTTTAACTGAAAAACGACAAGTTTTAGATATAATTGCTCAGAAATTAATAGAAGTTGAGACTCTAGAACAGGCAGAATATAATCAATTAATTATTGCAAATGGTATATTACCGAAAGTTAAAGAAAAAAAGTAGTAAGTAGAAAATAGAAAGCAAAACAGTTCCCGAGCTTTGCTCGGGGACTGTTTGCAAATAGGTGAACCTTTAATATAATTAAAATGTATAAGTTCTAGAGGTTCAATTTTATGACAAGAAAATTAGATAAACAAAAAGCTATAGCTTTGAGAAAGAAGGGTTATAGTTATAGTCAGATTAAAGATAAACTTGGAATTAACAAGAGTACTCTGTCAGGTTGGCTTTATGATATGCCATTATCTGAAAAAAGGATTAGAGAATTACGAGATTTTAGTTCCAAGCGGATCGAAAGATACAGAAATACAATGCAGTTAAAAAAAGAGACTCGATTGCAAGAAGTATATAAAAAAGTATCAAAAGATATTGGGAAGTTTTCAAAAAGAGAGATATTTTTACTTGGATTATTTTTGTATTGGGGAGAAGGAACAAAAACTGCTAATTCCTCAACCCAACTTACAAATACAAATCCAGCAATGCTTAAGTTTTTTATTAGATGGTTAGAATTATTTGGAGTGAACAAAAGGGACTTAAGAGTTAAACTACACTTATATTCTGATATGAATATTAATCAAAGTATTGCTTTTTGGTCAAAAGAGCTTAAAATACCCGTAAGCCATTTTAAAAAGCCATACATAAAGACAACAAAGTTGAAGTCAATAACTTATAAGAATGGTTTTGGAAAAGGAACTTGTTGTGTTATATTTGAGAATAGAGATATATGGGAGTATATAAAGATGGGATTAAAATATATATCTGATATACAGAAGAAATAACCACCCTTAGCTCAGTTGGTAGAGCGAGCGCCTTATACGCGCCAGGTCCTAGGTTCAAGTCCTAGAGGGTGGACAAATGAAAAATCTTAAAACTGAGTAAGGCAAGACCTTACTCAATTTATTCAAAATGCAATCTGATGTTTTTGTTTTTAAGAGTCTCGGCAAGTAGGGGATAAGTTTTCAAATCAATATCTTTTTCAACGATATGAACGGCTTCGGTCCGAGCGGCTTCAACCATTTTAATATTTTTAAGAGCTTCCATTCCTAGATCGGTAATACCCCATTGTTTATCACCACCGAGAAGTCCGGCGCCCCGAAGCGCCAAATCAAGCTCGGCCAATTCAAAACCGTTGGTAGCTTTAGTTAGGGCTTTTAATCGATCAATAGTTTTATCAGCTTTGGCCTCGGCAAATAAATAACAATATGATTGGAGAGTTGAGCGGATGACTCGACCACGTAGTTGGTGAAGTTGGGCCAACCCAAAACGCTCTGCACCCTCAATTATTATGACCGTCGCATTGGGGATATTTACTCCAACTTCAATAACAGAAGTGGAAACTAAAATATCAATCTTTTTTTCTGCAAAATCACGCATAACTTTTTCTTTTTTTTGTTTAGTCATTTTGCTATGCATAATGTCGATATTATAATTTGGAAAAATATCTTTTTTAAGTCGTTTTGCCTCATCAGTAACTGTTCGTAATTCAGACAAAGTATTCCCGGCAGCACGAATATTTTCTTGTTGGAAAATTTCTTTGCTCGTGCCATCGGGCTGCGCAGAGCTTTCTGAAACATCTTGTCCAAATTCCTCACCTATTTTAGGACAGATAACATACATTTGTCTTCCATTTTCTAATTCTTTTTTTATTTTTTCATAAGCTTGATTTCTTTTATTTTCTGGTATTATTTCTGTTATAACTTTTTTTCTGCCCTGAGGCATTTCATTTATAATAGATAAATCTAAATCACCATATATCGTCAGAGCCAAAGTTCGGGGGATAGGAGTCGCGGTCATTGATAAATAATGAGGAGCGTGACCTTCTTTTTTAGCTAATTTCATTCTTTGATTTGTCCCAAAACGATGTTGTTCGTCGATTATAACAAGTCCCAAATCTTCAAATTCTACAGATTTTGAAATTAAAGAATGAGTTCCAATAACAATTGGTATTTCTCCGTTTTTTATCCATTTCAAAAGCTGATTGCGAGCAATAGGGGTCCAAGTTTTTATTTGCTCTCCATTTTTCCAGCCGGCACTTTTACTTGGAAATTTACGACAGCCTGAGCTAGTTATTAAAGCAATTGAAATTCCTGTGTGCTTGAAATATTTAATAAAATTTTCAAATAATTGAGTAGCCAAAACTTCCGTTGGGGCCATATAGGCAACTTGTAAATTGCCAAAATTTTGACCGATAGGTCGATTTTTAATTACAGCATATGAAATTGTGGCAGCGACAAATGTTTTTCCACTTCCAACGTCGCCCTCGATGAGCCGAGACATAGGTTTATCTTTTTTTAAATCTTCAAGAATAGTATGGATTGCATTATTTTGGGCTTTTGTGGGAGTAAAAGGAAATCGAGAAACAAAATCTTTGATATCATCGTCCTTGATGATAAGTTTATATGAAAATAACTTATCAAATTTTTTTCTTTCTTGCTGGCGAGCAAGTTGAATAAAAAATACTTCTTCGAAAGCAAATCTTTTGCGAGCAACCTCGGCGTGTTCTTTTTTTAGCGGGGAATGAATCCAAATTAGAGCTGTATGTAGGCTTGGTAATTTATATTTATCTAAAATACTTTTTTCTAAATAATCAGGAATATTTTTAACTAAATCATTTTTTAATATTTTTCCTATTGCATGATATAGCCACTTGGAGGTAATACCTTTTGATTCAGGATAAATAGGATATCCAAATTGTGCAAGATTATTTTTCTTTTGAAAAAGTGAATCGTGTAAATCAATTGGCAGAATATCTTCTTTATTTATTTCGGGATTAGTTAAAGTTAAGCCATAATTTTTATTATCTGAAATTTTACCGGTCACTCGGACAGTGGAACCTTCTTTTAGCATTTTTGCTAAATAGGGTTGGTGAAACCAAATAATTTTAATCTTTCCAGTTATATCACTCAGAAGAGCCTCGCCCATTGGTATTTTACTTTTGAAACTTTTTTTAGTTCGGAGATTTGATATTTTCCCGACAATAGTAACCGTTTCACCATTTGTCAGAGTGTTGATGTGTCGAAATTCACTGATGTCGGTATATCTAGATGGAAAATAACATAAAAGATCAGAGATTTTTAAAATCCCCATTTTAGTTAAAGCTTTTTTTTGGATTGAATCAATACGAAAATGAGACTCAATATTATCGTTTAAATACATAATCAAGTGGAGAAAAATTATTTGTTGTATTTTCACCATAAAGAACAATACCACCAATAGCAATAAAAATAATAAGTAGTATTATTATTTGTGTTTTATTCAACCCCTCCATTTTATTTTATTAGAGAATTTATTTTTTTGATCAGTTCGTCAAGTGTAAAATTAGATTTAACTAAAAAATCTGCAGCCCCTAATTCTTTTGATTTTTCTACATCTTTTTCGTCAGATAAATTTGAAAAAACAATAACAGGCGCATCTTTTATTTTTTCAGTTTCTTTAATTTTTTTCAATATTTCAAAACCATCATAATTAGGCAATATTAGATCGAGTAAGATGACGTCAATATTGGGTTCATTGATTTTTTTCATAGCTTCTTCTCCTGTTGAGGCAGTAATAACCTGAAACCCATCCTTGGTTAATTTGCTTGCTTCGAGCCCTTGGAGAAAAGTATCATCTTCAATTATAAGTACCTTTTTCATTCTATTTAAAGTAAAGAGATGCAATAAATCTCTTACTTGATTAAATGACTAATATTTTTAACAACCCGAATTTTAAATACACTTTTTTCTGATTAACTACTAATAGAT
>CAZHIB010000033.1:0-7017 GCA_964532365.1 uncultured Candidatus Saccharibacteria bacterium | reverse complement strand
CAATTTGACAATACAAAGATTTTTATTTATAATAAATTAAACCAAAACATCAAAATATGGACAATATTTTTACAGAAGAATTTTTTTACGACAAAATTATGCCTGTCGTAGAAATAGCTGTAATGGCTATATTAATATGGCATAAAAATATTCTGTCTTTTGTATCATCATTCTGATGACTATAAAAACAGAAAAACAAAACCGGGTAAAAACCGGTTTTTTATATTATAAATTACGAAAGACCTGAGGTTTAAAGCTCTATCTAGACTAGTCAAATATATTATGGGTGGTAAAATATAAATATTATTATTTGTAAATAATTAAAATATATTTATGAGTACAATCTTACTAGCGGGTTTATTGGGTGGAATTATTCGTGGTTTAGTTGGTTACTTAAAGTATCGTAGTTCATATAAAAATACTTCATTTTTATTAAATTATTTTTTATTAAGTGTTGGAATTTCAGGAGTCGTTGGACTGTTAGCTGCCTGGATTACAAATGATTTAGGGTTAACCTTTTTAGGTCTTGCCTCAATCACTCCTGCTATTGCTGTAATTGTTGGGTATGCAGGAGGGGATTTCATTGAGAATTTATTTAAAATATTAACTGGCAAAACTTCACTCTACCAGCTCCCAGTCTAACTGAGTAAGGCAAGACCTTACTCAATTTAAGGGTATTTTTAGTTGTGAACGTTTAAGTAATAGAACTCTGTGATCCATTACCCAGTAATGTTATTTCTAATGTTTTTAGTATAACATTTTGACCCTTCTCGTGCGACTATAAAAAGTGACAAAAGTGACACAGGATAGCATATAAATATTACAGCTATATGTAACTTTCTAGATATTTAAAGAGTATTTTATACTCCTCATCGTGTGGAACTAAATCAGTTCTTTTCTCATTAATCCATTCTTGAAATTCAGAAATGGGTAACCATTTAAGTTGATCTAGTTCTTCCTCTTGAATCTTAAGGTCTTTATTATTATCTAGTTTGAATATATAAATATCATTCAATTCATTATCAAAATAAGTTTCATTATTTAAAACAGATTCTTGTACAACCGTTCCTAAATATTTTAAATCTGAAACAGATATATCAATACCTATTTCTTCTTTAATCTCTCTAAGAGCACCTTGTTCTGATGATTCACCACTAGATATGTGACCTGCAACAGATATATCCCACATATCAGGAAAGTTTTTCTTTTCTTTAGATCTATGTTGTAAAAGTATTTCTCCTTTTGAATTTATACACCAAATGTGGACGGTTTTATGCCATAATCCATCTCTATGAACTTCTGATTTTAATTTTACTTCACCTGTATTTTCCCCAGTTTCTTTATTTATTATGTCTATATTTTCTTCCATATTATTTTATTTTTGATAAATCGCCATTAATTATTTTAGGAAACATACCATATAATTCTTCTTTGTATTTTGAGCTTTCGTCTATTGGATTTAGGATATAGATTGGTTTTTTAAGATAAAAAGCAATAGCCATTTCCATTAATACAGCTCCGCCAATATATCCATTCTTGCCATTTTTCTTATAGTTAAGAACTAAAATAGCATCTCCTTTTTCTACTTCAATAAAATGCTTTTTAGTTAAATATGCTTTTCTTTTATAATCTTCTGGTCTCTCCATCCATGTTTTATATGTCTCTACTTTAAAATCGCCAGTTTTCTTCATTTTATTTGCAGTTAAAGGAACAACCACTTTGAAACCTAGGTCTTTTAATTCATTCTGTATTTTTATAACATTCTCATAAAATGAAGCACTTGAACACACAACGATAGTTTTTTTATTTTTCATGATTAAATTTTTTTAATAAAGCTGATAAAAGTTCAGGTAATTCAGTAAAACCAGCAGAACCATTTAAATGCTTTCCGTTTGGAATAATTATTAATTCACCATTTAGTTCTTGTGAAGTTTTTTCAGCATCAGAAATTGGAACTAGTGGATCGTTGTCACCATGAATAACTGTCACATTTTGTATTTTTGTTTTAATAACTGACCAATCAAAATCAGTTTTTAAAAAATCTGCAATTTTACTTTTATCATTTTTACTACAGGGTGCACTAACAATCACAACCCCTTTAATATTAGGAGAATCAAATTGTTCTAAATAACGTAGAATCGCTGTACCTCCAAGACTATGTCCTACTAGATATATTTCATCATTAATATCTCTATCTACATAATGTTTTATTTCCGATAGCCATTCAGTCATGATGGGTTTATCTGGGGTTGGCATAGATAATGCAAATGAGTAAATATCATGCTTTTCTAACTCTCTCATCAAATACGGTCTCCATCCACCATTTGGACTTCCTTCAAAACCATGAATTAAATATACTTTTTTCATATTATTTTAAATTATTTAACCAATTATTAAAGATTTCTTTTAATTCATTTAAATGTTCTGACTCACGGAATACATGGCCTACTCCTTTTACAATATGAAATTCTTTCACTGTAGTTTCAGGAAGTAAGTCATAAAATTTCTTTTGGTCACTTGGAGGACAACTACTATCATTTTCTCCAGCCACAAATAATATAGGCATAGTGATTTTATCTGCCATTGGTTTTAAGTCGTGTTTTAATCTTTCTTCCATATGAGACCATGGAAGTTTCATTTCAAATTCTGGTTTTGATTTACTTGTCCTGTATGTCCAACCTGTTTCTTTCCAATCACTAAGTTCTTCTGTTCTCAATTTTTTGTATGTTTCAAAACAATCTTTACCAGAAAAGACAGCTCCAAATGGAAATACTCCTTTAACTTCTAGCGGGAATTCTTCTGCATACCTAGCTACAGCATATCCACCCATACTATGACCAGCTAAAATAAATGGTTCTTTGTACCAAGTTTGTGTCTTTGCCCAATTTATAACATCAACTAAATCTTCATAATGAAGTTGCATAGTCGCATCTTCATATTTCCCCTCACTTTCTCCTCTAGAATTTGTGGCATCAAAATTTATAACAATATAATTGTTTTCAAATAAAGTATTAGCCATTAAATCTATATGTAGTTCTTCTTTGTATCCACCCAATCCATGCATTACAAAAGATAAACCAATTGGATTTTCTGGTTTTAGTATTTTTCCAATTATTTTTAGATCTCTTCTGTTTTTGATCTCGAATTTCTCCATAACATTATTTTACTGGTCGTTTAATAATAAAATCTATTTCAGGGCTATCTGATTTTAGATTATTCATTACTTTTTCTACAACAGTATCAACTTCCATATATTCCTTAATATCTTCTGGATACTTTTCTTTATAAATATCAGTTTGCATTCCACCAGGGAATATCCCATATATTTGTATGTTTGAATCTTTAACTTCTTTTCTAATTGATTCAGTCAAACCCTTAATGGCAAATTTAGAAGAGGAGTAAGCAGATATTTCTGACTTTCCATCAAGTCCTGCTGTTGAATTAATGTTTATTATTATTCCGCCATTTTGCTTTTTCATTTGAGTAAGGGCAACCTGACATCCATAAAAATATCCGAAGAAATTTACATCAAATAAATAATGCAATTTTTCAATATTTACTTCTTCGACTAAACTTGGAGCAATTTGTATTCCTGCATTGTTAATCCAAATATCTATTTTTCCATATTTTTGAATGACATATTCGCTAAGTTTTTTAACGTCTTCAAAAGAAGTAACGTCTGCAATAAAACTATCAATAGATAGCTCATTAGCAGTTAATTTTAGACTTTCTTTTTCGTGGCTAGAGATAATAACCTTAGAGCCATTATTTATAAATGATTTGGCAAGCTCTTTACCAAAACCCTGACTTCCACCAGTTATAACAATTACTTTATCTTTTAGTTCCATATAGTTATTTTATCATAAAACTCAAAAAACGAGGAGATTTATATGCTTCTCGTGATAGCTCTTAAAGGTGACCCTACAGAGAATCGAACTCTGATTACCGCCTTGAGAAGGCGATGTCCTAACCGTTAGACGATAGGGCCAAATATAATTTTCAATTCACATTTATACCTTAAACTAAACTTTTATACCTTCTTGAGGCGATGTCCGCTATATTCTAATTGGTTAGACGATAGGGCCAAATATAATTTTCAGTTTACATTTAAAATACCAGAAATTTAATGATTTTACAAGGGTGTTTAAGATATAGTATAATTAAAATATGCAAGAAATAGGTACTTTATATATTGTTGCGACTCCGATTGGAAATATGGAAGATATTACTCTTCGAGCTATTCGGGTTTTAAAAGAAGTTGATTATATTTTATGCGAAGATACTAGAACAACTCAAAATTTGCTTAATAAATATGAAATTAAGACAAAAACAATGAGTTACCATGCTCATAGTACTGAAGGGAAAGAAATAACAATTATTAATTTACTCAGAGCTGGAAAAAATTTAGCAATGGTTTCCGATGCTGGAACACCGTGTATTTCAGATCCTGGGGTTATGCTTGTTTCTAATATCCGAAAAGAATTTGGAAATGAAGCACGGGTTTCGCCAATTCCAGGACCAAATGCTTTAATCTCAGCTTTGTCCGCGTGTGGGATATCATCAGCTGAATTTACCTTTTTAGGTTTTTTACCACACAAAAAGGGTCGCACTAAAATATTTAATGAAATAAAAGAATCCAAAAAAGTAATTGTTTTTTATGAATCAACGCACCGTATATTAAAAACCTTAGATTCACTTAATAATTATGTTCCAAAGTTTAAAGTTGTGCTCGCTCGAGAAATTACAAAACAATTTGAAGAATTTATTAGTGGAGAAGCAAATGAGATATTGACCCATTTAAAAGAAAATAAAATAAAACAGAAAGGAGAGTTCGTGGTGATTGTTTCTCCTTTATAAATGAGATATAATATAGTTATGAGAAAAGAAAAAACATTGTTTATAATTGGTTTATGGGTCATAGTATTGCCCTTTTTAGGTTTTACTAATATTTGGCGCCAAATATTATTGGTAATCTCAGGATTAGGAATTGTTTATTTATCTTATTTATTTTACTTAGAATATAAATCAAGGATAAAAAAAGAAGAAGTAATTCACAATAATACTTTTATCGATAATATTGGATCAGGTGAGTAATAATGTTTATTATGAAAAATATTAAAAAAATTATTTTAATAGTCCTAGCATTTTTTATTTGCGGGACAATTTTTTATTTTATACTTCCTCATGTCTATAGTAATGATATAAAATATGACATTAATCAAGATTTTGGGGGAGATTTAAAGAACGAAATAAAAAGTGAAGAAATAAATAATATTGAGACCGAAGAAATAGTTGAAGAGATTGTTGCCCCAATCTCTCACGTCGTAACTCCAAGCCAAGTTAAAGCTCTTTATATGTCCGGATGGGTGGCCGGATCTCTGGACTTTCGTAATTCACTCATAAAAATTATAAAAGATACCGAACTAAATGCTGTTGTAATTGATATTAAAGATTCAACAGGCCGTTTAAGTTTTAGTATCGATGACCCAGAAATCCAAAAGCTTGGAAGTGCTGAAAACAGAATTAAAGATATTAAAGAACTAACAAATTTACTTCATTCCCACAATATTTACATTATCGGCAGAATTTCCGTATTTCAAGATCCTTATTTAGCAAAATTAAAACCAGAGTGGGCGGTAAAAAAAATAAGCGATGGGGGAGTCTGGAAAGATAAAAAGGGTTTATCTTTTCTCGACCCCACAAATAAAAATGTTCATGATTATACACTCTCTGTGGCCTTACATTCTTATAATTTAGGTTTCGATGAAATTAATCTTGATTATATAAGATATCCATCTGATGGAAATATGAAAGATATTGACTACAATCTTGCTCCTGGAACAACTCGTGCTGATAATATTGAAAACTTCTTTAAATATTTTTCCACCGAAATTAAAAAAAGTGTAAACATTCCAATTTCAGCCGATTTATTTGGCCTAACGACAGAAGTAACAAATGATATGGGTATTGGTCAAATCTGGGAAAAAACCATTCCTTATTTTGATTATGTTTGCCCAATGGTTTATCCATCTCATTATCCAGCTGGTTATGGTGGTTATAATAAACCAGCCTTATATCCTTATGAAGTTATCAATAAAGCTTTAGCTTCGGCCGTTATCAGAACTAAGGCTATAGGTCAAGATCCTAAAAAAATTCGTCCATGGATTCAAGATTTTGATTTAGGTGCAGTTTATACCAAAGAAATGGTTAGAGCTCAAATAAAAGCAACTTATGACAATGGTCTAGATTCATGGTTACTTTGGGATCCAAGTAATAAATATACTCCTTCCGCTCTTTTACTTGAAAAATCAATTTAACTTTGTCATAATTAAACTCACAACAAAGAATGAAAAATAAAATATTAAAAAAAATTAGTCTCATTATTATTTCCCTAATTTGTATTAGTGGGGTTTTTGGTTTAGGACTTTATTTTGGATATTCTCATCGTCCAGAAATGGATAAAGTTTTTTCTGTCGTCAATAAAAATACTCAAGTTGAAACAAATGCCGACTTTAATCCATTTTGGAAGGCTTGGAATGTGTTAAAAAATAAATCGATATATCATAATGAGGTGACAGATCAAGATCGTGTTTGGGGGGCAATCTCAGGTCTTGCAAGTTCATTAGGTGATCCATATACAATGTTTTTTCCACCTAAAGAAAATAAATCTTTTACTGAAGAAATTCAAGGATCTTTTGAGGGTATTGGAGCTGAGATTGGAATTAAAGAAAGAATTTTAACAGTCATTGCTCCTTTGAAAGATACTCCAGCCTGGAATGCCGGATTAAAAGCTGGAGATAAAATTTTAAAGATTAATGAAACTTTAACAAATGACATGACAATAGAGGAGGCTATTGACTTGATTCACGGACCTAAGGGAACAGAAGTTGTAATTACAATTTTAAGAGATGGAGAAAGTAAAACACGTGAGATAAAAATCATCAGAGATAAAATACAAATTCCAACTCTTGATTCAGAGTTAAGAGAAGATGGTATATTTGTAATAAGTTTATATAG
>CAZHIB010000032.1:0-7139 GCA_964532365.1 uncultured Candidatus Saccharibacteria bacterium | reverse complement strand
AGCATACTCAGATAATTTTTCTACTGTTAAATTATTTTCAGAAAATAAAGCCATTTTTTCCTTTAATAATTCAAGATTTTTATTTAAATGATTAAATAAACTTGAAACCCCTGGAATAATTTCCTTGGGATTTTCCATTTTCATTTCTGGCCCGATTGAAGAATTTGTTGTGCTAAATTTTTCTTGCATAAAATTTTATTAATTAAATAATTTTTGAATGTTTTCTAAAGGGATAGCGACCAATAATGTTCCCAAAAACACAAGACCAAGACCAAGGCTCATTTGCAAAGTTATTCCTTCTGATAAAATAATTGTAGCTAAGATGGCTGTTATGACAATTGATAATTTATCAATAACTGTTACTGCCACTGTCGGGCCAACAGATAAGGCCTGATAGAAAAACAACCAAGATAGTGCCCCCCCAAGGGCTGATAAAATGACAAAAATCCACTGTTTTTGAGAAAGTGAATGAAAGGCCGTCATTGATAGTTTGCCAAGGGATAAGGCTGCAATAGAGACAATTAAGGCCATAACAATACCTCTGATAGCTGTTAGTAGGTTGGCATCTACTCCTTTTAAGCCAAGTTTAGCAAAAATAGTTCCAGCGCTTGCCATTACCGCCCCCAGTAAAGCATAAATAATATACATTTTTTTATTATATCAAATATATTTAATCTTCCTAATCTAATTTTTATGCTATAATTTAAATGTTTTACATTAAAATTATAATTCTAAAAAATATGAATATCTTTATTGAGCTAAGTCTTATATTAATAATTACTACCGGTATTACTACTTTAGTTCAGTCGCTCAAGCAACCCTTAATTGTTGGATATCTATTAAGTGGAATTATTGTTGGACCTTTTTTCCTTAATATTTTACAATCCAGTCATGAAATTGAACTCTTCTCTAAAATAGGCATCACTATTCTACTCTTTATTGTGGGTATTAGTCTTAATCCTTCGTCAATTAAAGAAACTGGTAAAACTTCTTTAATTACTGGTGTGGGACAAGTTTTATTTACTTCCGTAATTGGTTTTATGATAATGAAAGGACTAGGATATTCAAATATTGCCTCAATGTATGGCTCTATTGCTCTTACTTTTAGTAGTACAATTATTATCCTAAAATTATTGTCTGATCGGGGTGATCTCGGAACGCTTTATGGAAAAATATCAGTTGGATTCTTGCTAGTTCAAGATATAATTGCAACGCTTCTTTTAATTATAATACCCCTAGTTGGAGCTCATAGTGCTTCAAAAGAAAGTATTGGTCTAAAATTTTTTGTATTGTTTGTAAGTGGAGTAGCTTCAAGTATCGGGCTATATTTAATTGCTAAATATATCCTTCCAAGATTTTCTAATTATTTTGCAAGATCTCAGGAGATTTTATTATTATTTTCTGTTAGTTGGGGGTTAGTCTTGTCAACATTTTTTTACAAAATAGGTTTCTCAATTGAAATTGGGGCATTAATTGCCGGGGTAACTTTGTCTGCCTCAAAATACTCTTATGAAATTAGCTCTCGAATGCGACCACTTAGAGATTTTTTTATCGTTTTATTTTTTGTCCTTTTAGGTTCACAATTAATCGTTTCAAACATTGCCTCTTTATTATTGCCAGCCATAATTTTATCCCTTTTCGTTCTTATTGGTAATCCTTTTATTGTTTTTATCTTAATGAATATTTTAGGGTATAAAAATAAAACTTCCTTCATGGCAGGTTTAACTGTCGCCCAAATTAGTGAATTCTCTTTAATATTGATTACTCTTGGTTTTTCCCTAGGGCATCTTAACCAACAAGTTGTAACTTTAATAACACTTGTTGGAATAATAACAATCGCCGGATCATCCTATTTTATTATTTTTGCTGATAAAATATATGATAAACTGAAACATATATTAAAGTACATTTCTTTGCATAAAAAAGAAATTATTGAAGAAAATAATAAAAACGACTTATATGAAATAATAATCTTTGGGTTTGGCCGAGTTGGCCTAGAATTTGTAGAAGAAGCTACTAATAAAAATTTACGTTATATTGCCGTTGATTATGACCCAAAAATATCAAATAGTAAGCAAGCTAAAAATATAAATTACAGATTCGGAGATGTCGAAGACATTGAGTTTTTGGAAGATATCAATACAAGTAAGGCCAACATTGTTATTTCAACTATTCCTGATGTTCAAACAAATATGTTTCTGGCCAGATACTATCGAAGCAGAAATCCTACTGGAGTATTGTTAATCATGTCTCACTCCGTTATGGATGCTAAAAAGTTATACGAGGAAGGAGCAACGTATGTCATCTTGCCACACTATTTAGGCGCTTACCATGCAACTCAAATGATTTCTAATTGTAAGGAAAACCCTGAAGTCTTTGAAAAAGCCCGGGAAATACAAAAGAAGCAAATTATAAAACATTCATAATGTAACTTATAAATATTTTGGTACTATTTGTTGAAATAGTATAAAGTAATATTAAAATAATAAAGATTAATCCAATTCCAAGTTTTAAGTGCTTTAGATGGTGGTGCTGTCTTTCTTTCAAAAGAAGTAAAATCATTGATACAAGTATCAAGCTCAATAATGTTATGTAAATATTTTTTATTATTTTAGTTGGACTAAACACAAAACGTTCATACCAAGTAGAAATCATTTCATCTTTTGAGTTGTTAATTACTATCAGTGGTTTTTCTTCCGCCACTATTTCTTCTTCAACTTCATATTCATTTTTTGCAACAATAAACTCTTCTGTTTCTTCTATAATTGTAAGCTCTTCTTTAATTTCTTCTCTCTCCAAATTCTCAATCTTGACTCCTGCCACATTTGGAGAAACTAATATGGAATCATTTTCTTGAATGATATTTTTCTCTGGAGTAATCTTTTCGACTACTTTAGTTTCAGAAATAAAAGATGGTTTACCAAAAAACTCAACCACAAAAGTTGTATTCTTGCCTTCAAAATAACCGTCAACTGTTGCAATACCTATCTCGGTGAAATTCGAATTCATAATATTTTCTCGATGCTTTGGTGAGTTGAGCCAGGCTTTTTGAACATTTGCTGATTCAGTAAAATCAACAGCTAAATTTTCTCCGGCATAAATAAAATTATAGTTAGCTTCTTTTAGCCAATGCCAAGGGGTTATTCCACTCGGGCTTGTGTGAGCGAAATAACCATTTTTTAACATATCTTCTGCTTTCAGTTTTGCCGCTTTTTCTAAATTAGTATTCCAAGTTAATTTTGAGACATTAGAAGCTAGTCTATCTTGATTTGTTAAATCAGCCAAAACCGCTGGATAAACAGTTGCTGATAAATTTAAACTTCTAATAATATTAAAATTATATTGATTAAAATAAAATAGTAATCCAGCAAAAATAGCAATAGCTACAAAAAACTCTTCTTTCAGAATATGAGGGATATTTCCATTTTTCTCATGAGGGACAATTGTATGGGTAATTTTTCGAACAATTTTTTTCATTCTTATATTATATCACATTTATTATAAAAATCAATAGCAATTATTTCTGACCTCTTGCAAGTTTAATAAGGTGCTCTATGAATTCAGGTAGATCAGACCCAACGGCTCTTAAAGCTTTAGGCATTAAAGACTCTCCTGTTAGCCCTGGTAAAGTATTAACCTCAAGAGCATATATTCCCTTTTTGGGATGAACAATAAAATCACTTCGAGAATAATGACTAAGCCCAAGCCCAGTATGAATGAGTGAAGCTAAGCGTTCAAGTTCAATTTTTTCTTCTTGACTAAAATTTCCAGGACAAATTTCTTGTGATTGTCCATTGTATTTAACTTCATTATCAAAAAAAGTACTTGTTTTGGGGATTCGTATTTCAATAGGAGGAAGACTATAAAGATTTTTATTGCGAAAATTATTAATAACACCAACTGTCGCTTCTTTGCCTTGAATAAATTCTTCAACTAGTACACTAACCTTTTGGTCAATACTTTCATCAAAAGCGCTAATAAGATCTTTAAAAGTTTTACAAACACGCACCCCCATCGACGAACCTCCTGTTAAGGGTTTAACAATCCAAGGTGGAGGTAATTTCTCCCAAACCTGACGAGCTTTACGCTCTCCATATTTTTGTCGTGGTCCATCAAAATCATCTTGATAAGCAGAAAATAATAAATGTTTTGGAGTTTTAATCCCTAATTTATTAAACTCTTTTTTAGTTAAAAATTTATTATAACCAATAGCTGAGGCCAGTGGGCCTGATCCAGTATATGGAATACGCCATTGCTCTAATAATTGTTGAACTTTGCCGTCTTCACCATAATCACCATGTAAAGCATTGATAATAACATCAACCCTCGGAACAACTTTATCTATTGTTGTCGGAATACCATTAATATGCCAAATACCCTCACGGTCAACATAGATATCGACCGCTTTATATTTATTTTTTAAAATATCTCCTCTAAGATGCTCAAGTATTTGAGCCCCACTTGCAAGTGATACTTCGTATTCCCCACTTATTCCTCCACGAATAACTCCAACTTTAATCATAGATATAGTATATCAACTTTTTTATTTTCTAGTAAATGCTTCTTTAGGAGAAAGGACTGAAGCCTTTCGAGCTGGCCACCAACCAGAGATAAAACCAATAAAAATAGAAAAAATTATAGTAATAAATATAAACCACCATGGAGTTAAAAATAATTTTATCGATTCACCTCCTAATCTAGTTGCCAAAAAACTCAAAATAAGATTTAATAACTGACCAATTAAAACACCAATTAAAATACCTCCTAACCCTCCCATTAAGCCCATAAGAGAAGATTCAAAAAGAAATAATCTTTTTACATCTTGGTCTGTTGCTCCTATTGATTTTAAAATACCAACCTCATAAATTCTTTCCAAAAAACCAACAATCATTGTATTAAACATTCCAATAGCAGAAACAATTAAAGCAGTAATTCCAAAAATCCCCAAAACTAAAGTTATTATATTTGTTATTTTTTTTGCCTGAGAAACTATATCTATTCGAGCTGAAACAGAAAAACCATTTTCAATAAATTTATCACGAACAGACTCTAATACCTCCGCATTTTTAGCCTTAACAAGTACTTTTTGATATAAAGGGGGTGGATTATTTAATAAATAATAAGGAATAATTGCAGTAGGGGCCATAGCATTGTCAGAAATAATACCTTTTATCTTAATGGGAGAAATAGAAAATGCTTCTTCGGATATATTATTAATATTATCAAAATAAGAAATTTTAAAATCTAAATCTTTATCCAAAGAAGATTCATTTAATTCCATACCTAAAGGAGCTAAAGATTGACTATAAAGAATAGCTCCATCAGTCTCTTCATTTTTGTCTAATTTACCAATATCAGGCAAAAGACCAGAAAGCCGATAATAAGAAGGCTCAACAATTAAAGTATTTATTAAAAGTCCAGAATTAATACCTTGTTTCATTTCGCCAGAAAACTCTGCAATAGGACTAACCTCAACAACATTTTCAATATTTTTTAATTCCTCAACGGTGGATTTTTGTATTAAAAGATTACTATCTGTTGGATAAGTTACTTCCATTGTAATAAGAGAATCCTCCGTCGTCATCAACCTACCTATTAAAATATATTGAAGACCATATCCTAAAGAAATAAGTAGTAAGACCGTTGCAATACCAACAGACATACCAAAAATAGTAAGCATAACCCTTTGCGGTTTTGTTCTAAAAGTTCTAAAAGAAAGAGAGAGTAATTCTTTTAGTTTTAATTTTTTATTTTGCGTCATATACTTTATATGATACAACTTTTTTAAGATTATTTCTAGTTTAATTTTCTCTGTCTAGAATTAATTCTAATTTCTCTGCCATTATCTGAGCAGCTCTAAAAGATAAGCCAACACCATATTTACTGACGGATAAATCTAAAATTTCCGCAACTTTATCAGCTGGAATAAATTTTCTTATTCTATCAGAAACAACTTGATCTAAAGATTCTAATTGATCTTCATTTAATTTACCAGTATATCCTTCAATTAACCAATTGCGAATATCATTTACCATATCTATTATTGGAAATTCTTCATTTTGCTTAATAAGATCAAGAATATGACGAACTTCTTCTCTTTTTTTAATTATTTCTTCCAGATAATCAACTACCATTTTGGCTTTTTTAGATCTTAGGCCAACTCCTCCGTCTTTATATGACGTATGAACTGAATTATAAAATTCATCTTTATTAATTTTATTATCTAATCTATTATTGACGATTAATTCAAAACGTCTAATTTCATCCATAGAATATCCTCGAAGCAAAAAATTGGCCAAAATTCTAACTGGGAATCTTTCTTCTGCCCCCTCTTTCTCCATAAAAGTAGACACCGATGAAAGTTGTTCATAAACGTGCTTAGATAATGAGGCAGCCATCGTATTAATGCCAGTTTTTTCTGAATCCGTAATCTCTCCATCCTTCATATGAAAAATAGTTTTAACATCACGCAAACTCCAAGCTTCATGGGTAACCATAATAATAGTCCTTCCGTCTTTTTCATTTAACTCTTTTAAAAATTCAAGAACTATTTTAGCGTTTACAGAGTCCAAATTTCCCAACGGCTCATCGGCAATAATCATAGGTGGATTATTAGCTAAAGCTCTGGCAATACCAACTCTTTGCTGTTGACCTCCAGACAATTCATGGGGATAACGATAAGCATGTTGGCTAAGACCTAAACGATTAATTATTTTAAGAGCCTCATTCTCAGCTTTTTCTGAAGAGACGCCAACAAAAAGCATTGGCAAAGCTACGTTTTTAACAACGTTTAAAGATGGGACTAGATTAAATTGCTGAAAGACAATACCAATACCAGTTTGTCTAAAAATAGCTAATTCTTGATTTGATAGGCCAGAAATATCTTTATCGTTAATATAAACTTTACCATCTTGGAATTTATCTATTCCAGAAATAGCATAAAGAATAGTCGTTTTACCACAACCAGAAGGTCCAAAAAAAGCCACATAATCACCTCTATTAATAGTAATATTTATGTCTTTTAAAGCATGAACCTCTATTGGTTTACCTTTTTCATACCAGAGATTTAAATTTTCAATTTTTATTATTGGTTCCATGAATTTTATCTGTATAATCTATTATTTCTTTTGGCATTAACT
>CAZHIB010000031.1:0-7168 GCA_964532365.1 uncultured Candidatus Saccharibacteria bacterium | reverse complement strand
CGGTAGCTATGTCGGGAATGGATAACCTCTGAAAGCATCTAAGAGGGAAGCCAGCTTCAAGATGAGGAATCGTTTGAGAAACCTAAGAGATGATTAGGTTGATAGGCACTAGGTGTACAGACAGTAATGTCTTTAGCCGAGGTGTACTAATCGTTCGATTCCTATTAGGAAATTTGGAAATCACCCCAAAGGAAAGTAAAACTTTTTACGGGGCAAGTATTATTGCGTTTTATAGCATTCAGTTTTCAGATATTATATGTCTGAAATTTAAAATTCATTGTTTAGTGTTGGTGGTTTAACGCAAGTGTTACACCTGTTCTCATTCCGAACACAGAAGTTAAGCCTTGTAGTGTCGATGATACTCTATAAACGGGGAAAGTAGATAGCCGCCAACACCAAGCAATGAATTTTTTTATTTTCACTTTATATTGAATTGATTTTTTGATATACTAGCTGTATGTCATGGGCATCACGTAGACAATTTAAATATGCGACCGGAGTTTTTCTATTTTTTGGATTAATCATTTTTGCTTTTTTATATCCAGTTATTTTCAAAAAACCAACTTGCACAGATCAAAAACAAAATGGACTCGAGACGGGGATTGATTGTGGGGGTTCATGTTCCGTCATGTGTAAGGAAGACGTGGCCTCTCCGGTTGTTCTTTGGAGCAGAGCTTTTCATGTTGTAGAAAATAATTATAATCTAGTCGCCTTAATTGAAAACAGAAATAAAAATTCTGGAGTTGTTTCTGCTCCGTATGAATTTAAGGTTTATGATATAAATAATACATTATTAGGACGTAAAGAAGGAAAAATTTTTATCCCCCCAAATCAACAATTTGCTGTTTTTGAATCTCGTTTCAATGCCGGCGAAAGTAGTATTAGAAGTGTCGTTTTTGAGTTTAAGGAACCACTTGTTTGGATTAAAAAAGAACCAACCTTACAGACTTTACCAATCAGGGCGACTAACGTTGTCTTTGTTGATGATAAAGATACTCCAAATTTATCGGCCACGATTGTTAATGATTCAATTTATGATGTCCCAGAATTTGATGTCATTGCAATTTTATATGACGCTGATCGTAACGCCATCAATGCCTCTAAAACTCACAAGACTGGACTTGCGAGCAATAAAAGTTCGCAAGTTATCTTTACTTGGCCCGAAATAATTTCACCACTGCCAGTAACGAAAGACATTCTGATTTCGATTAATCCTTTTTCGGTTTCTTATTAAGATATTAAGATGATGATGCAATCTCAAATAGATGGAAACAAAAGAAACAACAGTATAGATTGGTTGCTAGTTTTATTTATCTTGCCAGTTTTAGGAGCAGGCCTAATAACGATGAAGTCTTTTACAAGCGAAACTTCCTTTTTTAATCACCAATTAATTTGGATTGGAATTTCTTTTCTTTTTCTCTTTATATTTTCTTCTATGAATTTAAGATTTTTAAAGAGAACAGATTTTTTGGTGACTATTTTTATAACTTTTTCAGTTTTGTTAATATTTTTATTCTTCTTTGGAAATACTGTTAAAGGGGCTCAAAGTTGGTTTTCTTTTGGTGGTTTTTCTTTTCAGCCCTCGGATATGATGAAATTGGTGGTTATTTTAATGTTGGCTAAATATTTTTCAAGGAGACACATTGAAATAAAAAATTTCAAACATATTATTATTTCAGGTCTTTATGCCCTAATTCCTTTTTTGCTTGTTTTTTTTCAGCCAGATTTTGGTTCCGCCATTGTCATATTTTTTATTTGGTTTGGAATGACGCTTGTTTCGGGCATTTCAAAAAAACATTTACTTGTCGTTGTTGGACTTATGGTTTTATCTTTTTTAATTTTATGGAATTTTTCTTTTGAGCCATATCAGAAAGCTAGAATCATAAACTTTGTCCAACCCCTGTCTAATATTCAGGGTTCTGGTTATAACGTTTATCAATCAACGATCGCCATTGGTAGTGGTCAGATTTTAGGAAAGGGTGTTGGGTTTGGGACACAGTCAAGATTAAATTTTTTACCAGAATATCAGACCGATTTTATTTTCGCCGCTTTTTCTGAAGAATGGGGTTTTGTCGGCGTGATTATTTTATTTATTTTACTCGGATTAATTATTTGGCGAATTCTTCGTTTGGCCCTACTTGGTAATTCAAATTTTGAAATTCTTTTTGGTCTGGGGCTTTCCATATATTTTATGATTCATTTTATTATTAATATTGGAATGAATTTGGGAATTATGCCGGTAACTGGAATAACTTTGCCGTTTATGAGTTACGGCGGGTCGCATTTACTGACAGAATTTCTGGGCTTAGGAATTTTAATGAGTATGAGCAGGTATAGAAGAGTAGCTCATCGGGATGATATGCATAATGAATTTCTTGGTATATAATCAAAAAATAAGCCCGTCTACTTTGTTGCCGATTCCGTTTGTTCCCGCAATGTAGGATACTACATTTTGGTCACAATACTCATCGTCGCCTCGTATCCAGGCTCATTTATTGATCATATAAAAATAAAATTTTACAATGATTATTGACGGAAGAAAAATCAAAGATGATATTTTGGCTAAAATAAAAGAGGCTGTTTTGTCTTTATCTTTTTCGCCGGTTTTTTGTGATATTTTAGTTGGGGGTGATATCTCATCTGTTCAATATGTAAAAATGAAAGCCAAGATTGCCGAATCGGTGGGGATTAAATTTAGAACCGCAAATTTTAATGAATCAGTTACGACCGAAGAACTGATAAAAGAGATAGAAAATTTAAATAATGTTCCCCATATGTGTGGAATTATAATTCAGTTACCATTACCAAATCATATCGACAAGAAAAAAGTTTTGGATGCCATAAGGCCAGAGCTTGATGTTGACTGTTTGGGTCAAATTAATAGTGAAAATTTTTATAATAATGAAGATGGACTTACTTATCCGACCGCGATGGCTTGTATGAAGATTTTGGATTCACTTAATCTTGATTTGAAAGACAAAAAGTTTATAATGCTTGGCCAAGGAAGTTTGGTTGGTTTGCCAGTAACTCATTTACTTAGAAAGAGGGGATATGATGTCTCGCCCATAAATAGCAAAACAGAAAACAAAGAAGAATTAATTAAAAATGCTGATGTAATAATTTCAGCCATTGGATATGGAAAATTTATAAAAGGTGAAATGATAAAAAAGGGTGTCATTATAATTGATGCTGGGACATCAGAAGACAATGGAGCGGTTGTTGGCGACGTTGAACTTGATTCAGTTTTAGACATTGCTTCGTTTGTTTCTCCAACGCCCGGTGGAGTGGGTCCCGTAACGGTCGCGATGTTACTTTCCAATGTCTTAAGTGCGGCAAGACATAAAATTAAAAATGAGTCTAAATAATAGTATTTTTTATATAATAAATAATTTTTCGATAATTCCCTGGGTAGCAGACTCGGCTATTTTTCTATCATATTTATTTACTTATTTATTAATATTTTCATTAATTATTTGGGCTATATTTTTCAGTCAAAAGGAAATGTATAATTTCTCATTACTTTTTTTATCTGGAATATTTTCTTGGTTTATAGCTAATATTTTAAAAAGCCTCCTAAGAATTAATCGCCCGTTTATTGATCTTGGATTTTCTCCGCTTCGCCTTGAATCTGGTTTTTCATTTCCGTCTGAGCATATGACAATATTTACGGCTATTGCCACGGCGATGTTTTTAATAAACAAAAAAGCTGGTTTTATTTTTTTGATAATTGCAATTTTAATCGGACTATCGCGAATTGTTATTGGGGTCCACTCTCCCCTTGATATTTTGGGCGGTTTATTTGTTGGAGGATTAGTTGGACTTATTTTTATTAAAATATTTAAAAAAATATGACTATTTTACAAATAATAATTTTAGGAGTTGTTGAAGGATTAACTGAATTTTTGCCCATCTCTTCGACTGCCCATATTGATATTGTTCGATCTTTTTTGTTGATACCATCAACTGATTTTACAAAAAGTTTTATGATTATTATTCAACTCGGGGCTATCTTAGCGGTCATTGTTTTGTATGCTCGAAAAGTTTTTTCATCTTTCGTTTATATTCGGAATTTAATAATCGCCTTTATTCCGACTGGAATTATTGGTTTTATTTTATATAAACTTATTAAATCTTTTTTGCTAGGTAATATTTTAATTATAGCTCTCGCATTATTTATTGGGGGAATCATTATTTTAATTTTTGAAAAGAAAATGGAAAAAGAGAAATTAGATGAGAATCTTTCAGATAGTGATATAACAAATATGACGGTTCGACAATTAATTATATTAGGATTAGCCCAAGCCTTGGCGGTGATTCCTGGAATTTCTCGTTCAGGAGCAGTAATTATTGCTGGTAGGGCGATGAAAATAAATCGAACTTTAATCACTGAATTTTCTTTTTTACTTGCCGTTCCAACAATGCTTATGGCTGTTATTTACGATATTTATAAATCAGGTTTTTCTTTTTCACAATCAGAATGGGGAACTATCGTCCTTGGCTTTTTTGTCTCATTTGCTGTAGCCTTGATTGTTATAAAATGGTTCTTATCTTATATTCGAAAACATGATTTTAAAATATTTGGTTGGTATCGAATCATTTTGGGCCTCTTTCTAATTTTGGCCTTATATTTTAACATTTTATAACTCATATAGGTTTAATTTAGATAATTTATTAGCTTGATTTTTAGTCATAAAAGGGCTAGAATAACCTTATTATGTTAAAAACAAGGATTACGGCATTCATCATTTTATTATTAGGATTAGGGCTAGGTTTTTTTGTTTATAAATCAGAAATTGCAAGCAGGGCAACACCAGAAGGTGAGGCTCCAATTGGTTTTTTGGCGAAACATGGGTTTAAATTAGGATTAGATCTTTCGGGCGGAACTCATTTAGTTTACAAAGCTGATGTTACCGGCCTAGACCAAAATCAAATTAAAGCCTCAATGGATTCGTTGCGAGATAATATTGAGCGACGGATAAATATTTTTGGTGTTTCCGAGCCATTAATTCAAGTTCAAAATGGTGGATTTTCTAATGCTGGTGAAGAAAGATTAATCGTTGATCTTCCTGGGATTACAGATGTAGCAAAAGCGAAAGAAACAATTGGCAAGACCCCCATGTTAGAATTTCGAACAGAAAATCCGATTAAAGATGCTCCTCAAGAAGCAAAAATTGATGAGAATGGAAATGTAACTGTTGATCCTTATGATTCTATGTTTGTTAAAACTGAATTAAATGGTAGCTTGCTGGAAAAAGCAACTCTTGATTTTGATCCGACAACTGGTGAAGCTATCGTTTCTTTGCAGTTTGATGAAGAAGGATCAAAATTATTTGAGCAAATTACAGGCGAAAATATTGGAAAGACTGTAGCTATATTTTTAGATGGGCAACCAATTTCAGTTCCGATGGTCAATGAAAAAATAACAGGTGGACAGGCTCAAATTTCAGGTGGCTTTACTCCACAAGAAGCTAAAGAATTGGTTCAAAATTTAAATTTTGGAGCCCTACCTGTTCCAGTGACTTTGATTTCAACTGAAACCATTGGTCCGACTCTAGGGACTGAGGCGACTCAGGCCGGGGTTATGGCTGGAATAATTGGATTTTTAGCTATCATGATTTTCTTAATCATTTGGTATCGGTTGCCAGGTTTTATTGCCGCGATCGCTTTGTCTATGTATGTTGTCATAATGCTTGCTATCTTTAAGCTTATGCCAGTGACTTTAACGGCTGCTGGCATAGCCGGATTTATTATTTCGATCGGCATTGCGGTTGATGCCAATGTTCTTATTTTTGAACGCATGAAAGAAGAATTAAGAAAGGGTGATAATGTTTCAGATTCTATTCGTCATGGTTTTAAGCGAGCATGGCTTTCCGTCCGCGATTCAAACATTTCAAGTATTATTAGTGCAATTATTCTGTTTTGGTTTGGGACACCTTTGATTCAAGGATTTGCTCTGGTCTTCTTGATTGGAGTTATTGTTTCAATGATTTCAGCTATTTCGATTACTAGGTTGTTTCTATATAGTCTTAATTTCAAAACAACAACAAGATTTACTGCAATGCTCTTTGGGTCGGGATTTAGTAATGCTAATAGTCAAGTTATAAAGTAATAAAGTACGAAGTTATAAAGAAGAAAACTTTCAGAACTTTATAATTTTAAAAACTTTCAATTAATATATGTTTATAATTAAACACAAAAAAATATTCATTATAATTTCAGCCGTTTTAGTTTCTCTTTCAATTTTTTCAATAATCTTTTTTGGACTGAAGTTTGGAATTGATTTCAAGGGTGGTTCTTTGCTTGAAATAAAATATACGGAAAATAGACCAACTCAAGCTGAAATAGAAGAAGCGATAAAACCTCTTTATCTAGGCTCTGTTGTTGTTCAGCCAATGGGGGAAAGTGGTTATAGTATTAAAACTCGCGATATATCACTTGAGGAAAAAGATTTGGTCATGTCAGCGCTTGGTGAGAAAGCCGAAGAATTAAGTTTTAATTCGATTGGTCCTTCAGTTGGAGCCGAGCTTACTCGTAAATCAATAATTTCTTTCATCCTTGTCGTTCTTGGAATAATTTTTTGGATTGCTTTTTCTTTCCGAAAAGTGTCAAAACCAGTTTCTTCTTGGAAGTATGGATTAATTGCCATTGTCTCTTTATTACATGATGTTATTATTCCGATAGGAATTTTAGCTTTACTTGGACATCTTTTTGGGTTTGAGATTGATACTCTTTTTGTGGTCGCGATTCTAACCATCTTAGCTCTTTCAGTTTCAGATACGATTGTGATTTTTGATAGAATTCGAGAAAATATTAGGATTGGTCATTTTAAAACATTTGAAGAAACTGTCGGTCAAAGTTTAAATCAAATTTATACTAGATCTTTAGCTACTTCTTTTACTGTTATTGTTGTTTTACTAGCCCTGGTTTTCTTTGGTCCTCTAAGTACAAAGTTTTTTGCTATAATTCTTGCCATTGGTATGTTTTTTGGAACATATTCTTCGATTTTCTTAGCTAGCCCCTTACTTGTTTTGCTTAATAATATGCAGAAGAAGAATTAGGTTTTAGTTTCTAGGTTCTAGTATTAATAAAAGCTCTACTTGCTTTGTCTGGGGGGCTTTTATGATATAATAGGAGGAGTCTTAATTATAAAAAAGTCGTTTTATTAGTA
>CAZHIB010000030.1:0-7958 GCA_964532365.1 uncultured Candidatus Saccharibacteria bacterium | reverse complement strand
TATTAGTTTTTTTCTAAAATACAATTATTTTTATCAGTCGTATTTTAGAATTAGTCGAAACTAATTTAAACGTGTATAAAAATTATAAATATGTTAAAAAAATTTTTAATCGGAACATTCGCTTTAGCTCTTATGCTTTCAGTAGGCGTATTGAGTGCTGATGCGTTTTCCGGAGTTACCTTAAAAGTAGGTAGCAGAGGTGCTGATGTTATGGAACTTCAGACTTTGGTAGGAGCAACTCCAGTTGATGGAGTTTTCGGTCCTATGACAAAGGCTAAGGTTATGGCATGGCAAGCAGCTAACGGTTTAGTTGCTGATGGAGTTTTTGGCCCTATGTCAATGGCAAAAGCTGCAGGTAGTACAAGTGGAAATTATCCAGCAGGTTGTACTTCAAACACAGGATTCAGTTCAACAACTGGTCAATCATGTGCAGTAAGTACAACATTACCAGCAGGATGTACATCAACAGTTGGATATAGTCCAACAACTGGTGCAAAATGTGATGGTGGTTCAACAACTGGAACAACTGGTCCTCTAGTAGGTGGAGCAGGAGATTTAAAAATCTCAGAGACAGCTGTTGATACAGAATCAGAGGTTGCAGAAGGAAAGACAGAAAAAGTTCTTGCTTTCCGTGCTGAAGCTCAAGATTCAGATATTCAAATTAATAGTTTGAAGGTTTATCTTGAAAATACAGATGCTCCAAATACAAATAGACTACCAAGTCGTTATTTGAGTACTATTGAAATCTTAATGGGTTCAACAAAAGTTGGGTCTATAAGTGCTTCAGATTTAACTCGTGATACAGGAAATGTTTATTCTCGAAGTATTAGTCTAAATAATGCTATTGTTCGTGAAGGTCTTGCTAATCGTGAAACTTTCTATGTTGTATTTAAAGCTCTTTCAAATATTGATAGCTTAGATATGGCAGCTGCAGAGTTTGATCTTGATGTAGATAATATTAGATTTACTGATGCAACTGGTGTTATTATGACATCTGGCGATTACGCTTCTGTATCTGGTATTACCTTTACCGACCCAGCAAGTTCAGGTGATGTTCGTATGAGAGTTTCTCTTGACTCTAATAGTCCTGCAGAAGGAAGTGTTCAAGTAAATGAATTCTCAACAACAAGTAATGTAGATTTACTTTCATTTAAATTAAAAGCAGAATCAGTTGATATGAATGTTGAAACAATTAAATTGAAAATTGATTCAACAGGAGATCACCTTGTTGATATCCTTGCTGATCTTAAATTAATGAAAGGTAGCTCAACAATTGCTGATTATTCTGGATCATTTGATGCAGATGGATCACAAGTAGTTACATTTGAACTTTATGATGATTTATTAATTGAAGAAGGTGATACAGTTACTCTAAAATTAGTTGCTAAATTGTTAAAACAAGATGGTAACTTTGTTAGTGGAGCAACTCTTACTGCAAGCTTAACTTCTCCTTCATCAAATATCGTTGCTGAAGATGAAGATGGTAATAGTATTTTAAACTTTACTGGTTCAGCTAGTGGCTATACTCAAACTCTATTTGTTAATGGCGCAAACATTTCTTTTGTAAGTTCAACTTCAACACAAGTTGATAACGATGGTAAAGTTCGTGACTTTGTCTTAGTCTTTGATGTAACTGCTATTGGTGATGATTTGACTGTTGATAGAACAGACGTTGATTCTTCAAGTAATGTTGGCGTTGAATACGCTATTAGTGGTGCTAATGCAACAGGATCAGCAAGTCTATCCTCAACTGCTTCATTAAATGGTGATATTTATACTGTTAGTGAAGGTCAAACAAAGAGATTCACTTTGACAGTAACTGTAACAACAACAACAACTGGACAAAAGAAAATTGTTCTACAAAAAGTTGGTGGAGTATCAACAACTTCAGTTGTTGAATCAGTTTCTGCTACTGTTATCACAAGTGCATAATTAATTATGCCTTCTGGTTAATACGCCTTAAAAGGTATTGGTTTGATACACCTTATGTATTCCCAAGTAGTAGAGCATAGCTCACTACTGGGTAAAACAAAAAACTCCCCGAAAGGGGAGTTTTTTGTTGCCTATAAGAGTAAAATATCTTAATATTCGGAAGTCCGACTTCCGAATATTCCCCGGGTATAGCAAGAACCGTTCTTACCTAGCAAGGACAGTCCTTGCTTAAGGTAAAATCTAAACAGAAGGAAAAACCGAACCCAAAAAAGCACCCTCACGGGTGCTTTTTTGTTGTTTCTACTAAATATATACCCCCATCAAATTATAAATTATAGGAAGTCCGACTTCCTATGTTTCCCATGTCCGACTTGGACTTGTCGATAATTTGACTTAATAAGAATACATAAAGTATAATGACAACATGTTAAATGATGAGGATGTAAATAAATTAACTTCAGTTCTTGCTACTAAAAAAGATGTAGAGGATATTCGTAGTGATATGGCTGATCTGAAAGAATTAGTCCAGGGACTTATTGTTTCTACTGATAATATTGCTAAATCAATAGGGAATTTAAGTGTTAAATATGGAGCCATTGCCACCCAGCTTACTCGTCATGAATTGTGGATAAAACAGATTGCTGAAAAAGTTGGATTGAAATTATCTACTGATTAATACCTATTTAAATGTATTCCCAAGTAGTAGAGCATAGCTCACTACTGGGTAAAACAAAAAACTCCCCGAAATGGAGTTTTTTTGTTTGGTTTATTTTTTAACCCTTTAGAAAAATATAAGGAAAATAAGGAAGTCCGACTTCCTAAATTCCCATGTCCGACGTGGACTTCGTGGACTTGCTGAAGTTGCCAAAAGCTCTTTTCGTTTGGCAAGTCTTAATTGCCAATCTAATTTCGCCCGACGCAAAGCGCCGAGCTACTTCGGGCTATATCAAACTTTATAAAGTTTGATATATTTTGACTAACTTTATAAAGTTTGATATTGTATAAGTATGGAAAATACACAACAAAAACTTAAGATAATTCAAAAGAAACTTGTTGTAACTCAAACCAAGTTGGCCGAAAGGTTTGGGGTCTCTTTTGTTACATTAAACAGTTGGCTAAATGGTAAATCTTCTCCTCGTAAGAAGATGGAAATTTTGATAGATGATTTGTTTTTAGAAATAACAGGTCAAAAAGTAATTCCTTTAGATAAATTACTTGCAAAAAAACAACTTTTAAAAGAAAAATCATCTAAATATAAAAGCGTTATAAATGAGATCTTAAATAATAAAGATATTTATGATGAATTTGTTCTTAAGTTAACTTATCACAGTAATAGCATAGAGGGAAGTACTTTAACGGAAGGAGACACTGCAGCTATTCTTTTTGATAATGTGTCAATTCCTAATAAAACATTGATCGAACAATTAGAAGCAAAAAATCATCAAACAGCTTTAAATTATTTATTTGATTATGTTTCAAAAAATGGAGAAATTAATGAAAAATTAATATTAAAACTACATAGTATTTTAATGAATGGAATTCGACCAGACGCTGGAGTGTACCGAAATCATGCCGTCAGAATTTTGGGGGTTAATCTACCTACCGCAAATTATATAAGAGTTCCAGATTTAATAAAATCCGTTATTTCTGATTTTGCAAGTAAAAAAGATGATATTGTTAATATTTCTGCTAGTACTCATAGTCGTTTTGAGCAAATACATCCTTTTTCAGATGGAAATGGAAGAATTGGGCGATTACTTATGACAGCAGGTTTATTAATATCTAATTTCGCTCCAGCGATTATTCGCCAACAACAAAAACAACTATATTTCACTTATCTTTATAAGGCTCAAGCAAAAGATGATCAGAGTCAGTTGGAAGATTTTTTTTGTGATGCCATTGAAGAGGGGTTTAATATTTTAGATCGTAAGATATAAATTAGTAAGGTCAGTTATTATTTAAGGTAAAATCTAAACCCATACACTTAGAATATAAGTGTATGGGTAAACAGAAGGGAAAACCGAACTCAAAATAGCACCCTAACGGGTGCTTTTTTGTTGTTTCTATTAAATAAATACCCCCATCAAATTATAAATTATAGGAAGTCTTCCTATGTTTCCATGTCCGACGTTTTCTAGTCTTTCATGGTTTTTTCGGTTATAATTTTATTTATATGAAAGTTAAAGGTAATATAGAAAAGAAATTATGGCAAGTGTCAGGAGTGGAATATTTATCTTACCTTCTCGTTTTTATTAGCCCGCTATTATTTAGTAAAAATACAATATTTTCTTTTGGTTCACCGAAGATGATTATGATGATAATGATTACTTTAATTATGGTAATCTTATTTTTATCGGTTATCCTTGTTGAAAAAAAATTATCTTTTCGTTTTACTCCTATTCATCTTATTTTGGGTGTTTTTATAATTATAATCACTATAAGTTCAGTATATGGAATTGACCCAATAAATTCATTTTTTGGTCGCTGGCGGGATGGTATTAATCTAGTTTTAATATACATGCTTGCAATTTTTGCTTTACTTATTGGATTTTTAGTAAAACAAAATAAATTATTTCTGCCAAAGATATTACTGTTTTCATTTATTAGTAGTATTTTCGTAGCCTTAATTTCCTATACCGGTGATTCTTGGCTGACGATTTTTAAAAATGGAGCAAGTACGATAGGTAATAGTTCATATACTGGAGCTTATTTATTGTTTAATATTTGTTTTGGTTTTGGCTTATTTTTTTATTATTCAAAAATATGGCCTAAAATACTTATTGCCATAGGGTTTCTTATTATTATATTTTCACCTTTATTTTTTAATATAAATATTTTAATGGGTAAAATTGCAATTTCTGATGTTATCCACAATCCATTTCTTTTACTTGGACAGGCCAATGCTTCGATTTTGGGGCTAATAGTTTCTTTTGGAATAATATTATCTTTTTATTTTATTTTTTCATCAAAAAAAATAAAAAAAATAATCGGTCTAATTATCTTTTTTATTTTACTTGGGGGAATAGTATATACAGGGTCACAATTAACAGAAGTAAATTCTCCACTTTATAAAGTATATGTAGAGCAAAAAGGGGAGAATAGATTTATTGCTTGGGATATTGCCGAAAAAAGTTTTTCTGACAATTTATTGTTAGGTTCTGGTTTTCATAATTTTTCTTATAATTACCAGAAATATTTTAATCCCTTTATTTTTAATTCAAGAATTCCTGAAGCTTATTTTGCTCAACCTCACAATATCATTTTGGAGTATGCCTCAGATACTGGTATTTTGGGTCTAATTTCATATCTATTATTATTGTTTTTTGTATTTATTGGTTTTTTTATAAATAGAAAAGACGAAGAAAAAGGAATAAAAAATATTCGACTGATAATGATGGGCCTTTTATTTGGTTATTTTATTCAAAATTTATTTGGTTTTGATACACCGATTACTTTTTTATTATTATTTTTAGTAATTGGAATTGCTATAGGATTAAATAAAAAAGAATGGGTTTTTGAAATCGAGGAAAAGCAAAATATTATTTTTAAGGTTTTGGCTAGTGTGTTTATAATGTTAAGTTTCTTGGCACTATTTATTTTTGTTATTTCTCCAATTAGAGAATTAAAACAGTGGGCCAAAGCTCCAGCTCTTGATAATGTAGAGGAGAAAATAATTATCATAGATAAAATGCAAAAAATATCCCTATTTGGCGGAGTCTGGGATAGTTCTTTTTTAGCTTCTAAATTTTATAGTTCTTATATTCAAAAGATTAATCAGATAAATGATACAAATAAACATTTGTATGTAAAAGAAATAGACTCACTTATTAATCAAATAGAAATAGATATAGAAAGACAACCAAATGAAATTCGGTCATATATTGCAATTGGTCAATTATTAAATCTGCAAATGAATATAGAAAAGAAAGTTGATGAAGAAAAATGGAATAAATTACATAATTATTTAAATAAAGCTCGTGAAATAAATTCTCTTAACCCCGAAATTTTTATGTTTTTGTCTCAAACATATCTTTTGAAACAAGATTTTGACAATGCTTATTTGACTGCTCGGCAAGCTATTGAAATTGCCCCATTTTATAAAAGACTATATGATTATGCTAATAACCTTATGATTATAAAACCTAATCCTGAATTTAAGAAATATATTACTGAGAAGTCTATTAAATGGAATATTAATCTAAAAGATTAATGCATTAAATTAATGATATAATGTCTATATAAAATGATAAAAGAACATGAAAATTATAAAGAATTGGTTTTGCGTCTAGCAAAAACAGACTTCAAATTACGCTATCACGGTAGCGTTCTTGGTTATGTTTGGGTTATCTTGAAACCCCTTTTAATGTTTAGTATTCTAAGTTTTGTTTTTTCAAATATTTTTAATTTTCGTAATTCTGGCACGCCATATTATTCACTAGAACTTTTAACCGCCCTACTTCTTTTTCAATTTTTCGCGGAAGGGACGATGAATGGTATGACTTCGCTCGTTTCAAAAGCCCAACTAATCACCAAGATTTATATTCCAAGATGGACAATAATTCTAAGTTCGACAATTAATGCTCTTTTTGTTTTTTCTATGAATCTGATTGTCTTAATTTTCTTTTTTATTTTATACGGTAAAGTGCCATCATTTATTGGAATATTAATGTTTTTTGTTTATGCATCTATACTTTATGTCTTGATTGTGGCTTTTTCTTTTTTAACTGCCACACTTTATGTTCGCTATCGTGACCTTTCGACTATTTGGGAAGTTTTACTTTCTGTTTTATTGTATGCTTCACCAATTATTTACCCAATCACAATGATGCCAGAGAAAATTCAAAATTGGCTACTCGTCAATCCACTGGCTTTTATTATCAATTATTCCAAAGAGGGATTAATTTCTAATAATTTTACCAAAGTTGGATATTTCTTTTTATTACTTTTAGGGACATCGTTGATATTTATTGTTTCTATGTTAGTTTATAAAAAGTACGAGAAGAAAGTTGCTGAACTTATCTAAAAAAAGATGAAAGAAAAAATAAATCAAAATCAAAATATTGCCATCAGTGTTTCGAATGTTTCAAAGACATTCCAAATTCCACATGAAAACAATAATACCTTAAAGGGAGCTTTTATTAATATTTTTAAAAAGAAAAGTTATGAGTCTTTTAAAGCACTCAATGATATTTCTTTTGAAATAAAAAAAGGTGAATTTTTGGGTATTATTGGCAGAAATGGTAGTGGTAAGTCTACTTTACTTAAAATTTTAGCTGGAATATATAGTCCAGATAAAGGGCAAGTAGAAATAAATGGTCTAATTTCGCCATTTCTTGAACTGGGTATTGGTTTCAATCCAGAACTTTCGGGCCGTGATAATATCTATCTCAATGCCACAGTTTTAGGATTAACGGAAAAAGAAATCAATGAAAAGTTTGATTCAATAGTAGCTTTTTCTGAGCTTGAGCGTTTTATTGACCAAAAGATAAAAAATTATTCATCTGGTATGTCGGTGCGTCTTGCCTTTGCTGTGGCAATTCATGCTAATCGAGAAATCCTTTTAATGGATGAAGTTTTGGCTGTAGGGGATAGTAATTTTCAAGCTAAATGTCTTGCCGAATTTAATCGTTATAAAGAGATGGGTAAGACAGTTATTCTTGTTACCCACGATACTTCTGTTGTCGAGAGATATTGTGATAGAGCTATGCTTATTAATGATGGGCAAATTGAAATAATTGGTAAATATAAAGAAGTGTTTTTAAGATATAAAACAAAATTTATTGATTCTTTTTAAAAATTTATTTAAAAATATGGACATAAATCAAGAAATTAAAGAAAAAAATCAAGAGTTAAAACTATTAAAAGAAGAGATGGATATAATAAAATCTGATCTAAATAGAAGTAAATTAGAACTAAATCTTATCTATTCGTCTCGAAGCTGGAAAATAGTTTTAACCATACGGAGAATTTTATCAAAATTAATTCCAATAGGAACTTATAGAAGAAAATTAGTAATAAGTTTATGG
>CAZHIB010000029.1:0-8594 GCA_964532365.1 uncultured Candidatus Saccharibacteria bacterium | reverse complement strand
CTAATTCTGTCTTCTAGTTTATCGAAAAATTTATAAATCTTTTTAAATATATTCATCATAAAAATTACCTAATAACAATCATTCCAATAATACCAACAATGGTTAAACAAATAAGACATGGGATTAAAACTCCTTTAACAATCTTTACTTCTGAATTTTTTTCTCCAACTACAGCTTCTCCGACTAAAATATCTGCCAGAGCAATCATATTTCCAAGCCCAGCTCCCACAACCAATAGGGCTAAAATTATACTTGTATTTAAATTCATGCTTTGAGCCGTCATATTAAACAATGAACCGAACATAACATTTGAAGCAGTAACACTGCCAGTCATCATGGCACCAAAAGCTCCAGCAAATGGAGTAAAAAATGGAAGGAAATTTGTTTCAATTGTTTTGGCAATCAAATTAATTGCTGATGGAATTCCTGAAAAATTATTTCCTGAATTTGTCATAATCTGAACAATAATAAGCATTGAAGAAATAATGAGAAATGGAATAATAGCTCCATTTAAAGCCGGTTTAATTGATTTCATATAAATCTCCCTTCCGCTTTTCCATATCAAAATAACAACTAATCCTGTGAGAATAAACATAAAACCAGGATTAAACAAATTAAAAGTATGTTTAAATCCTATGCCTATTGGAATACCAATCTTACCTAAAATAATTTTACCTAAAATCAAGAAAGAAACTAAAATTATATAAGGAGTGAAAGATTTTAAGGCCGACATGGTTTGAATATTTTCTTTCTCTTCACTAATTGAGAGATTATTTTTAGGAACAAAAAAACCGATTTTAATTGAAAAAATTGCCAACATTAAACCAACAATTGATCCAATTATTGATGGAAATTCTTGTCCAAGATAATTTGCGACCAAGAGAGAAGGAACTAAAAATAAAATTCCTGACCATAAAGCAAATGGAACAATCTCTAAAAATTCTTTTTTTCTATTTTCTCTCCCTTTTGTAATTATCCACATCATAAAAACAGGAATCAAAATACCCACAAAATTAAATAAAGCTGCATAAAATGGTACTCCCGAAACATTCAAGGTTGCAAAACCAATTTTTATTGGAGTTCCAGCTGCTCCGAAAATCCCAGGAATGCTATTACCTAAGAGCCCAACAACCAAAGCTCGTATTGGGGGTAGGCCAAGCCCAATCAAGAGAGGGACGGCAATAGCAGCTGGTATGCCGAAACCAGCTGTTCCTTCTAAAAAACACTCAAAAAACCAAGCAATTAAAATAACTTGAACTCGGTAATCTTTTGAAATTCCCGATAAGTAATGAGAAATATTTTTAATGACACCTAATTCTTTTAATATCTCTAAAAAAAATATTGCCCCAAAAATAATGATAAAAATATCAAAAGCGACAAATATTCCCTTGCCAAAAGAAACATACAAAAATGTGCCCATTATCTGCCAATAAAAAATTGCCAAAAAAGTATACAAACCTAAAGTGACCAAAGAAGACCAAAGGAGTGTTACTTTTTTTACAAATAATAAATAAAGAAAAACTAAAAATGGAAATAATGATAATAAAATAGATATATTATTCATATATACTATATATAATATCATATTAAACTAAATAATTAAATAGTGTTCAAATTATATTTATGCTATATTAAAAGACATGAGAATCGATGAAGATGTAAAATTAGATTATGCTGATGTCTTACTCCGACCCAAACGTAGTACTTTGACCTCCAGAAAAGATGTTAATCTTGAACGTAAATTTAATTTTTATCATTCAAATAAAACATGGCAAGGTATTCCAATTATGACCGCTAATATGGCTACCTGTGGAACCTTTGAAATGGCCCAAGTTTTATCAAAAAATAAAATGGTAACAACTTTTCATAAATATTACACAATTGATGATTATAAAGAATTTTTTAAAAATTTTAATAATCCAGATTACATAGTTTACACCCTTGGTATCCGAGATGAAGATATTTCTCAGCTGAAAGAAATGATTAAATCTAGTCTAATTAATAATTTCTCTTTTATTTGTATTGATGTTCCGAATGGATATTTAGAAAGATTTTTAGAAGCTATTAAATTAGTCAGAAAACTCTGCCCTAATCATATAATAATTGCCGGAAATGTTGTCACCAATGAAATGACTGAAGAAATTATTCTCTCGGGTGCTGATATTGTTAAAGTTGGAATAGGCCCAGGCTCAGTCTGCACCACAAGAAGAATGACTGGGGTTGGTTATCCTCAATTGTCGGCAGTCATTGAATGCGCTGATGCTGCTCATGGTATTTCAAATGGTAGAGGTGGATATGGTTTAGTAATCGCTGATGGTGGACAACAATATCCATCTTGTGTTGCAAAAGCGTTTTGTGCTGGAGCTGATTTTAATTTATTTGGCTCTATGTTTTCAGGTTTTGATGAAAGTGCGGGTCAAATCATCGAAAAAAACGGTAAAAAATATAAAGAATATTTTGGTTCTTCTTCAAATAAAGCTTTACTTGATTTTTATGGTAATAAATCTGATTATCGAGCTTCAGAAGGAAGATATGTTTTAATGCCCTATAAAGGACCTATAAGTGTTTTTATCCAAGATTTATTTGGATCTCTACGTAGCACGGGAACTTATATTGGAGCCAGAAGATTAAAAGAATTTCCTAAAAGAGCTACTTTTATAAAAGTTAATAGACAATTAACCACTTATTTAGAAAAATACGATCAAGAAAACTAAAAAAAACCAATTACCCTAAGTAATCGGTTTTTAGTTTAGATTTATTGACTTTTTAACCAGCTAATCATCTTTTTCAGAGTTCCAGGACCAACCTCACCATCAACACTTAAACCTTGGTCTTTTTGAAAGGCCCGAATAGCTGTTCCTGTTGAAGTTCCATAATCATTATCTATTCTTAGTGAAGTTTTATTGTATATATTCAAAAATTTCTGAACAGATCCAACAGCTGGACCTTGAGATTTATTTTTTAAATAAATATTTCCATCTACAAGCTTTTGAAGTTCATTAATAAGAGTTTGATGTGTTAAAACAGGGTTATTTACAACTGGATCAGGTTTAGGTGTTTCTGGTAATGGTATTATTTTTTCTTCTTCCTTAACTATATTTTCATTGTTCTGCAAAAGAGCAATCTGTTTTTTTAAAGCAACTATTTCTTTTTGTAAATTCTCATTTGCAATTTCTAATTCTTTTTGTTTTTGGGCATCAACATGAAAACTCCCTGATTCCATTGTTGAAAAAGCCCAATAACCACAAAAAACCAGGGCGGCTAAAATAAAAATTGAAAATAACATAAATTTAAAATTTTCCATAAATTTATTATAGCAAATATTTTATTGTTAAACCACTAATTTTTAATTAACAAAAGTTAAAGCAATACCGGTCTGATTTCCTCTTCCGGTTCTGCCAATCCGATGAACATAATCTTCATAAGTCGCAGGAATTTCATAATTAATAACGTGAGTCACATTTGGAATATCAAGCCCTCTAGCGGCCACGTCTGTTGCAACTAAAATCTGACTATGATTATCTCGAAAAGCTTTCAATGCACTTTGTCTGCGTGATTGATTTTTATCTCCATGAATTGATTCAGCCTTAAAGCCATTCCTAACCAAGGCCTGACACAATTTTTCAACCCCATGTTTTGTCCGACCAAAAATTAAAACTTTTGAAAATTCTTTTTTTAATAAAAGAGCATGAAGAGAATCTATCTTATCTGCCCCATGTGGTACGCGAACAATATTTTGATCCACATTACGAGCCGTATCTCCAGTTTTGACCGAAATTTTTTCGGGATTTGTTAAGAATTCTTTAATTAATTTATCAATTTCGTTTGTAATCGTCGCGGAAAAGAATAAAGTTTGTCTATTAGGAGCCATATTATTCATCAAAAATCTCATGTCATTCACAAATCCCATATCAAGCATTCGATCTGCTTCATCAAGGACAATCGTTCTAAAATCAAGCAATCGAATTGCTTTACGATCAACTAAATCACGCAATCGACCTGGAGTTCCTATGACAAAATTATTTTGTCTGCGTAATCCAGATATCTGACTATAAATTCCAACTCCCCCTACACAACAAACAGAAAAAATCCTAAGTTCATTTCTAAACTCTATTAATTCCTGATTTATTTGTAAGGCCAATTCTCGAGTTGGAACTATCACTAAAACTTTTTCATGTGGACTATTTATAATCTTATCGAGAAGTGGAATTAGAAAAGCTGCAGTTTTACCCGTTCCAGTATTGGCAATACCAACAACATCTCGCCCCTTAAGAACAACCGGAATTGCTCTATCTTGAATCGGAGTTGGGTTAATATAGCCCTTCTTAATAATATTTTTCTTTAAATTTTCGTTAATCTTAAAATCAGTAAACTTATTTACGGGCAGATACGAAGTAAATTCAATAACTGGATCCGCCTTGCAAATAAACCGAGAATGATTTATAGTATTTCCACCACCAAAACGCTTATTTAATGATTTTCCACGACCACTAAAACTTCTACGTCTTTTATAACTTCCGCCACCTGATATTTTTCTACTACCCGTAAAGCACGAAGCAATCTTGCCTTGCGTCAAAACAGGTCCTCCGGAGCTTCTGCTTCGGTTATTTTTATACATATTAATTTGCCTAATCTATAAAAATAAAAGTAAGAGGGATTAGGCACCTTCTCCCTTGTTTTTCATAAGACTATCACGAGGGATAAGGCCATGGTCGCTTTAAAAGCGAGGAAAAACCAATGAGAATACAACTTACCCAAATAGTATATAATTATTTTTTTAATTTGTCAACAAAAAAATTTTATTTACTTCTTTTCGCAATAGACTTTTTCTTGTCAGTTTTATTCTTTAGCATAACCTGCTTAGCAGCAAGTCTTTTAGCTGTTTTTTTTGAATGCTTAGATTTTTTATGAGGATGAAGTGACGTTGCTCTTTTAGCCATATATATTTTCTTAACTTGCCATCCATTTTAGGTGAAGGCAGCTTATTATTAATAAATTACTTTATATAGTATATATTAAATTAATAATTAATTCAATCTAAAATAAAAACACCATTTTGATTTAACAAAATGGTGTTTTCAAAAAGTATATTGATTAGGCACGCGATACTTTTGTTGCTGCTGGGCCTTTTTCACTTTCAGTAACTTCAAAAGTAACTGTGTCTCCTGTTTGAAGTTCGTCAAATGTAACGCCAACTAGTTCTTTAGAATGAAAGAATAGATCTTTAGTCTCACCTTCGCGAGAAATAAATCCAAATCCTTTATCTGTAAGAGTTTTGATTGTTCCTGTCATCATATGATTATTTTTGATTATTTTGCTTGAAACTTCGACGTGGTTCCTGTGTCTTAACACCCCTCTACTATATCATAGATAAAAATAATTTCAAAAATCAAGAAAAATGTTATTTTCTTGGTAAGGGGAAAAATATACTGACCTTTCTTTTATATTCGATAAAATCAGGATTTTCTTGCATTTTCTTTTCTAATAAAGGCATACTAAAAACCTTCAAAATAAGACGACTAGGCAAGTAAAATAAAGTTTAATAAACATCTTATTATCTCAAAAGATTAATAGATATTGACATACTTAATCCTTTTTTAAATTTTTAATCATTTCAATGGTAATTTTATCTAAATCAAATTGATGCTTCCAGCCCCAATCATTTCTAGCCTTACTATCATCAATTGTTTTCGGCCAAGAATCAGCTATTTTTTGTCTTTCATCTGGGCTAAATGTACACTTGAAATTTTCAATATATTTCATAACACTATCAGAAAGTTCTTTAGCTGAAAAACTAATCGCTGTCAAATTATAAGAAGTTCTTATGGATATTTTTTCTTTATCGGCCTCCATTAATTCAAGCGTAGCTCGAACTGCATCATCCATATACATCATCGGCAAAACAGTCTCTTCTTTGACAAAGCAATCATAAGACCCACTTTTAAGTGCTTCATAATATATTGCCACCGCATAATCTGTTGTCCCTCCGCCTGGTGGAGTTTTCCATGAAATTATTCCAGGGTATCTTAAACTTCTAACATCTAAGCCATATTTATAATAATAATATTGGCACAATAATTCTCCAGAAACCTTGGTCACTCCATACATTGTCGTTGGTTCAAGAATTGTAGTTTGCGGGGTATCAAACAACGGTGTGGTCGGACCAAAAGCAGCAATTGAACTGGGCCAAAACATTTTTTCAATTTTATATTCTACAGCTAGGTCTAAAATATTTTTTAATCCATTGACATTTACATCCCAAGCTAAATTTGGATTTTTTTCTCCTGTTGCAGATAAAACTCCAACTAAATGAAAAATCGTGTCTATATTATATTTTTCAATTAAATTTTTAATGGCTTCTTTGTCTTTGGTATCAGCAAATTCAAAAGGACCAGAATTTTTAAATTCTTCTGTTGGCTGTTTATGGTGACCAACGGCAATAACATTTTCTTTGCCATATTTATTTCTTAATTCTGGTATTAACTCAGAACCAATTTGACCCAAAGCACCTGTAACTAATATTTTTTTCATACTTATTATTATACACCAAATTATATTAACCTTAAAGATTGTCAAAAATACTATTCTTGGCTTAATTTATATATTTTTATCTAAAATCTAAAAAATGCTATAATAGCAAAATGAATAAATATTTAATATATATAATAGTTTTATTATTAATAGTTGTTGGTTATTATTTAATTAAGAAAAATGTTGGGGAAAATAAACCTACCCCTCAAGGCCCTGGGGAAGTTTCAAATGAAGGAAATTTAAAAATCATTGAATCAAAAATATCATATTCGGTTGATAAAGTATTTTTAAAGAAACCAATGGAAAAGATTGTGGGTATAACAAGTGATATTAATGGAGATCTTAATTATGACAAGAATTTAATTTCGGCTAATTTAATTGTTCCTACTTTAAACTTAAAAACTGGTAACGATAAAAGAGATGAAGATGTCAGAAAAATTATCGGTGAAGAAATAAAAATAGAAGTTAAAGAACAAGAGCTTCTTTTCCCATATGAAAATAAGATGGCAATATCAATAACGGTTGGAACACAAACAAATGAAGTACTATTTGATGTTGTGGCCAATGATACTGAAAACGTAATTTCTATATCTGGCTTCTCAAAAATCTCAATGAAATCATTTGGCATTGATGCTCCAAGCATGCTTGAAGTATATAAAGCTTCCGATGAGGTAGAGTTATCTTTTGAATTAAAAGCTAAAAAATAATTTTATTGTGCCACTGGAGGCCTAAAGAATATTCTTTCCAGTATTCCTTTTTGTTTCTTTGTTTTAACCGCCAAGGCAAATCTCTTTCCAAGCTTGGTGCATTTTGCTAATATTTTCTGGTTTTTGAAAGTTTCTACATCTCCACTATATAATGCCCCCATGACTTTCGCTCCGTAATACAAAAATACCCCTCTTAACCAAAATGGAGGGAAGGTAAAAAATAGAATTTTTTCAGCCCAATTAGGGGTTCCCCCTGAAACAATAAAATACATTCTTAAATACCCTAGTCTACCAACTGGTTGTCCTATTTTATTACTTTTTGAAAAATCAAGAGCAAAAAACCTTATTCTATCTATAAAATTTTTAAGATGAGCTGGAACCGAAAAATTATAGGTTGGAGTAGCAATAACAATAGCCTCAAATTCTTTTTCTATTTTATCGGTTAGTTGTTTAAAATCAACTTCATGCGGAAGTGGCCCATTTCTATTTTCATATCTATACAAATCAATCTTAATATCATCTAAATATATTTTTTCTACCTTAATTCCCTCTATTAATTGCATTCCTTTTATAAAATGGTCAAGCATTTTATCCGAATTCCGGCCTCTACTCGTTGATGATGAAATCGCTAATATTTTCATAATAAAATTATATCATGGGTTATGATTTATCCTAAATTCATAATTTGATTTAAAAACAGATAAAATATAAAATAATATAATGCTAGAAACATTTTTTGGATTTTTATTAAATATAACAGAAGGTTTAGGCTATTGGGGTGTTGGAATTTTAATGGCCATTGAAAGCTCTTTTATTCCCATGCCATCTGAAATAATTGTCCCTCCTGCTGCCTATCTGGCGAGCTTAGGTAAAATGAATATATGGTTAGTAGTATTTTTTGGTACAGCTGGAAGTGTAATTGGGGCAATTTTTAATTATCTTTTAGCCTACTATCTAGGAAGACCTTTAGTTTATAAAATCGCTGATTCTCAGTTCTCAAAATTTTTATTTATTAATTCAGAAAAAATTATGCGAGCTGAAAAATATTTTTTAAAAAATTCTGTCTCAGCAACTTTTGTTGGTCGTCTGATACCAGTCATTAGACAACTAATCTCGATTCCAGCTGGTTTTTCTAAAATGAATTTTCTTCTTTTTGTTTTTTATACTGCGCTTGGTTCTTTAATTTGGGTAAGTATTTTAGCATGGCTTGGTTATTTCATTGGATATAATCAAGAATTATTACATAAGTATTACAAAGAAATTATTATTATCTTAGGAATAGTGGGTTTCCTTTGGATAATCTCAAAAATTTATAAGTCAAAATTAAGAAAATAATAAAAAGCCACAATTTAATCT
>CAZHIB010000028.1:0-8753 GCA_964532365.1 uncultured Candidatus Saccharibacteria bacterium | reverse complement strand
TTTTTATTGTATCTTTATTTTTTTTCGTTGGAGCATTAGGTTTTGCTTTTTATCGGTTTTCAGTCAACGATAATTCTGTTTCAAATGAAAAAATAAAAATTGATGTGATTGGCAATGCTTTTACTAGAGGTGGAGAAGATTTATTACTTCAGATAGAAATTACAAATAATAATAATGCCAATCTTGAGTTTGCAGCTCTTTCGATTGAATATCCAAAGGGGGCCGAAACTGGAGTCAATGATGTAGTGCGTTTACCACGGGATGTGATTGGAACAATAATGCCCAATGAAACAGTCATTAGAGAAATAACTCTTAAACTCTTTGGTGAAGAAAAAACTGTTCGAAACATTAAGGTTAGTTTAGATTATCATCCAGAAGGCTCGAATGCTATTTTTATTAAAGATAAATATTATCCAGTTACAATTAGCCTAGCTCCACTTTCGGTTGTTGTTGAAGGACCAACCAGCACTACTTCTAATCAGTCAATTTCATTTAAAATTAAAGCAACACTGAACACTTCTTTACCGGCAGAGAAACCAATTTTACAAGTGACATATCCAAATAATTTTGTATTTGAAAATGCAATTCCAGCTCCTTTTTTAGGTAATAGTATCTGGGATCTTTCTTCTCTTTCACCAACTACTCCAATGACAATTGAAGTTAGGGGGAGGTTAATTGGACAAGATGGAGATGAACAAGTATTTCATGCTTATGTTGGAGCGTCGAATGAAACAAATCCAGCAGACATTACAACAATTTATAGTTCATCTTTACAAAAAATACGAATCGCCAAACCATTCTTAGAAGCAAATATTTTAGTAAATGGACGCGATCAGGTGGAATATGCAGTTTCTGGTGGTTCGACTGTTAATGTTGAAATATCTTGGATTAATAATCTGTCTACCCGCATCACAGATGGGCAAATAATTGTGAGCTTGGCGGGAAATGTTTTTGATAAAAGTACAGTTATTTCCCAAAATGGTTTTTATGATTCAGCTAACAGTCAAATTATTTGGGATAAAAATTCTGTCCCAGGTTTTTCTGAAATAAATCCTGGTGAAAAAGGAACTGTTTCATTTAGTTTTAAACCAAAATCACTCATTGGAGTGTCTATAATTAAAGATCCACAAGTCTCTATAAATGTAAGTATCCGAGGTAGAGAGCCACTTTTTGGTTCAACTTATAATGATATAGATAATTTCTCTGAAAAAATAGTGAAAATTTTATCAGATTTTCAAATTGCCACATCAGCTAGTTATATGTCGGGAAGCTTACCTCCAAAAGCCGAAACTGAAACTAAGTATATCGTAAATTGGACTTTAGCTAATTCCGCAAATGGTATTAAGCAAGCTCAAGCTCGCTCTTCATTACCTATTTATGTAAAGTGGATTGGATTAACAGCTGGTGAAAATGAAAAGATTTCTTATAATGATGTTACTCGAGAAATAATTTGGGATATTGGTTCAGTTCTACCCAATACGGGAATAGACCAAGAGAGAGATGCTTCTTTTATAATTTCCTTAAATCCTTCTTTGTCCCAGGTTGGGAGTATTCCTCAATTAATGAAAGAAACTTATCTTGTGGGCACTGATGTATTCTCAGAATCTTTAATTAAAAGTACTCGGGGGGCGATTACAACCTCATTGACCAATGATCCAAATTTTCAACAAATTAATGCGAAAGTTGTGAAATAATTAAAATTAATAATAAATATTAAGATGCAAGAAGAAAATGATAATTTAATGAATAAAATAATTTCACTCTGTAAAAGGCGTGGGTTTATCTATCCAGGATCAGAAATTTATGGAGGATTGGCTGGCACATACGATTATGGACCGCTTGGTGTGGCTTTAAAAAATAATATAAAAAATCTTTGGTGGAAAAAATTTGTTGACGGAAGAGAAGATATGTATGGAGTGGATGCAGCAATTTTAATGAATAGTACGGTATGGAGTTCGTCTGGTCATGTGGATACATTTACTGACCCACTTGTGGAATGTAGTAAATGTAAAAAGCGTTTTCGTGATAATCAACAAAAAGAAAAAGGAATTTGTGATGACTGTGGAGGAAAAACCGGAGAAGCAAGACAATTTAATATGATGTTTAAAACTCAGATTGGGGCCGTGGAGGACTCTTCTGCGACAGTATATCTTCGACCTGAGACAGCTCAGGGGATGTTTGTTAATTTTAAAAATATTGTTGATTCATTCCACCCAAGATTATCCTTTGGAATAGCTCAGATTGGAAAAGCTTTTCGTAACGAGATTACACCTCGTGATTTTATTTTTAGAGTTCGAGAATTTGAGCAAATGGAAATAGAATATTTTTTAAAGCCCGAAGATTGGGAAAAATATTTTGAATATTGGAAAAATGAAATGTATTCTTGGATGGAAATGGTGGGGATTGATATGACTAAAGTCTATGAGCTTGAAGTAGAGAGGGAAGACTTAGCTCATTATTCAAAAAGAACAATAGATTTTGAGTTTGATTTTCCATTTGGAAGAAAAGAGCTTTATGGACTTGCTTATAGGACTGATTTTGATTTAAGAAATCATAAATTAACTTATCAAGACGAAGAATCTGGTGAGAAAATTACTCCCCATGTTGTTGAGCCAACCTTTGGACTAGACAGAACAATCCTTGCTTTACTCTTGAGTTCATACAAAGAAGATAGTCAAGGAGAAGAAACAAGGCCGTACTTAGCTTTTAGTCCGACAGTTTCGCCAGTTGTTTGTGCGGTGTCACCACTCCTTAAAAACAAACCAGAATTACGAGATTATGCCCATCTAGTTTACAGAACTCTTAAAGATGAATTTGGTCGTGTCATGTGGGATGACAATGGCAATATTGGCAAACGATACCGCCGACAGGATGAAATTGGGACACCATGGTGTATTGTTATTGATTTTGATACTTTAAATGATAATTGTGTAACTATTCGTGATCGTGATACCGGGGGGCAAGAAAGAATTCATAAAGATGAGATTGTAGATTATATTAAAGAAAAGATTAATTAAAAACTCATATGAGACTGACCCAAACCTCGTTTGGGGAAGTTTTTTATATATGAAAAATATGGTAATATGCCTTTATGCTTAAAGCAAAAAAGAAAATATTTAAAAATGGTTTAAGGGTTGTGACGGTCCCAATGAAAGATAATCCGACAGTGACTGTTCTTGTACTAGTAGGGACAGGAAGTGATTTTGAGCCAAAAGAGATAAATGGTATATCTCATTTTTTGGAACATATGTGTTTTAAGGGGACAATTAAGCGTCCAAGTGCTCAAATTATTTCCCACGAGCTTGATGCTCTTGGTTGCCAATATAATGCTTTTACTGGAAATCAATCGACTGGTTATTATGCAAAAGGAGATGCCAAAAATTTCAAACAAATTTTTGATATTGTTTCAGATGTTTATTTAAATTCAACATTCCCAGAAGTTGAGATGCAGAAAGAGAAAGGAGTTATTATTGAAGAAATAAATATGTATGAAGATATGCCAGCAAGTCATGTGCAAGATTTATGGAGTAAGGTTCTTCATGGTGATCAGCCCGCTGGAAGAAGTACTTTGGGGACCAAAGAAAATATTAAAAAAATGGTCCGAGATAATTTTGTGAATTATAAAAAAAACCACTATGTCTCGTCTAAAACAGTTATTATTGTCTCCGGAAATATTAAAAGTAGTGAAGTTTATAAAGAAGTTAATAGATATTTTAAAAATATACCTTCAACAAAAAGCGAGAAAAAAGAAAAAACAAAAAATATTCAAAATAAACCGAATGTCTTAATAAAACATAAAGAGACCGACCAAACCCATTTTGTTTTGGGGGTTAGGACTTTTCCAATAATGGATAAAAGAAATATGACTGTTTCATTGCTGGGAGCTGTTCTTGGGGCGGGAATGAGTTCAAGATTGTTTAATAAACTTCGTGAAGAAATGGGGGTAGCTTATTATGTCAGGGCCTATAACGATGCACTTAGTGACTATGGCAGTTTTCAGATATCGGCTGGAGTAAATAACGAAAGGGCTATTGAGGTAATCAAAGAGATTATCAGGGAATGCAATATTTTAAAAATGGAAAAAGTTGGAGACAGAGAGCTAGAGAAGGTTAAGTCACTACTGATTGGGAATATGAAAATGTCGATGGAAGCAACCGACGATGTGGCCAATTTTTATGGTGGTCAAGAATTGATGAAAAAGGAAATAAAATCTTTGGAGGATAAAATAAAAGAAGTAAAGAATATCACTTCAACTGATATTCAGAAAATGGCAAAGATTATTTTTAAAGATGAAAATTTAAATCTTGCTATTATTGGACCATTTAAGAATTATAATGAATTTAAAGATATTCTTAAGTTCTAATATGCCCTTGGTTATGTTATGATGAATGCATAAATAAAAACATAATTTTATGAATAAAACTTTTTTTCACAACGAGAGCGGAACGAATGATCAGGTGAATTTGGATGTATTGTCTGAATCGAAATTAAGACAAAATGGTACTCCATTTTATCTTACAACGACACTTCCTTACGTAAATGCACCACTTCACATGGGGCATGCTTTGGAATTTGTTCGAGCTGATACAATTGCTCGTTACAAAAAGCTCATTGGATATGATGTTTATTTTAATACTGGAACAGATGAACATGGTTTAAAAATATTTGAAAAAGCCAAAGAAAAAAACAAGACCCCTCAAGAATTTGTCAATGAAGGGTTTGAAATATTTAAAGAGCAATTAAAGATATTTGGGATAAGTTCTGATATTCATTTTATTCGAACGACTGACAAAAAACATGAAATGTTGGCGCAAGAATTTTGGAAAAGAGTTAATGATAATGGCTATATTTATAAAAAGACCTATGAAGCTAGATATTGTGTTGGTTGTGAAAGTGAAAAAACAGATAGTGAAATTATAAATGGAGAATGCTCTGAGCATATTGGTCTTCCTCTTAAAATTATCAACGAGGAGAATTATTTTTTCAAATATTCTTTATTTGGAGACAGATTATTAAAATTTTATGATGAACATCCAAACTTTGTTATTCCCGAATTTCGTCTAAATGAAATTGTGAATTTTGTTAAAGCGGGACTTCAGGATTTTTCAATTTCACGCTTAAAAGAAAAAATGCCCTGGGGAATACCAGTTCCTGGAGATGGCAATCAAGTTATGTATGTTTGGTTTGATGCCTTGGTTAATTATATTTCAACTTTAGCGGGTGGAAATGTTTCAACCTTAGAAGAATTAATAAACAGTTCAAATTTTAAGAAATATTGGATAGATGGCACGCCAACACAGTATTGCGGGAAGGACAATACTCGTTTTCAAGCAGCGATGTGGCAGGCAATGCTCATGGCGGCAGAAATACCGAATTCCCATCAAATAATAGTAAATGGCTTTATTACGGGTGAGGGTGGAATAAGAATGTCAAAAACTTTGGGTAACGTTGTTGACCCAAGAGAAGTGATAGCTGAATATGGGACTGATGCTCTTCGGTATTTTTTACTTCGGGAAGTAGGAAATTTTGAAGACAGTCCATTTACCATTGAGCGTTTCCGGGATTCATATAATTCAGGATTAGCAAATGGTTTAGGGAATTTATCTTCTCGAATATTAACACTGTCAGAAAAATATTTAGATAAATGTCCAGATCTTCCAGATCTTGAGGATTTTAGAGAATATTTTAAAAATTATGAAGATTTTGATTTAAAGAAAGCGACAGAATTTGTTTGGGAAAAAATTGGAGAACTAGATAAAATAATTCAAGACACAGAGCCTTTTAAGGTCGTGAAGGTGGATGTTCTGAAGGGTAAGGATATGATAAAAGATTTAGTTTTAAAACTTTACACCATTGCTTGGATGTTAAATCCAATAATGCCTGAGACAAGCTTAAAATTAAAACAATTAATTCTCGATAATAAAAAACCAAAACAACCATTATTTTTAAGAAAAGAATAATAATTATGGAAAAATTAGATTTAAATAATAATAATAAAAATGAAGAAGGAGATGATTTTATTTTTAAAGTACTAGATTTTTTAAAAGGTAAAATGAGTCCAACAGAGGCTGAAGAGTTTGTTAATCAGTGTTTGGATGATGAAGAAAAATTACATGCTTTAAAAGAGATGAAAGAGACATATGATGTAATAAAAAAAGTGGGGGAAGAATACAAGGAAGAAACGCAAATTAAGAATTTACTAAATGAGATTTACGGGATAACTCTAGAGGACTAATTTTATTAAAAAATATTTATGGTTTATCTTAGATAATTAATTTTCTATATTTAGAATGTAATTTTTTATGTTGAAATATATAGATATACATGCGCATATTAATTTTATGGCATTTAACAGCGATAGAAATGCAGTTATTCGTCGAGCCCTGGACAATGATACTTGGGTTATAAATATTGGAACGCAATATGATACTTCAAAAAGGGCGGTTGAAATGACAAATAAACATAAAGAGGGTGTGTATGCTTGTATAGGACTTCATCCAATACATACGGGAGCTTCGTATCATGACGTTAATGAGCTTGGAAGTCAGGGAAAAGAATTCACTTCTCGTGGTGAAATTTTTGATAAGGAAAAATATAAAGAATTAATTAAGCTTGGTAAGGTTGTTGGAATAGGAGAGTGTGGGCTTGATTATTACCGTATGGATGAGGAAAGTATTCTGAAGCAAAAAACTGCTTTTATTGCTCAAATTGAATTAGCAGATGAACTTAATTTGCCACTGATGCTCCACGTTCGAAATAACCCAAACGATAAAACTCGCAATGCATATTTTGATGTTTATGAATTAATAAAAAAGCATTCGAAATCTTTAAAATCTTTGGAAGTCGGACTTCCGAAGATCGGGGTTTCTCATTTTTTTGCCGGAAGTGTGGAGGATATGAAAAGATTTATAGAAATTGGAGTTTATATTTCATTTGCTGGACCTATCACTTATAAACCCAAGCCAGAAATTTGCGATTATATTTCAGTTATTTATGAGACCCCCCTTGATATGATATTGGCTGATACAGATAGCCCTTATGTGGCCCCAGTGCCTCATAGGGGCGCACGAAATGAACCAGTCTATGTGAAAGATATTGTTAAGAAAATAGCTGAAATTAAGGGATTAGACGAAGAGGAAGTATCTAGGGCCATTATTACTAATGCGAAAAAACTTTTTGACATATAGCGATTTTTTTGTTAATATATGTCCTATCTCATTTGTCCCGACCCTGAAGTCGGTACACACTGGTCCATAGTGGGATGTTTAAAATTATTATAAATTAGAGTGTATTTTACGTTAGTGCTTCAATAAAAGAGGTATAACATAATTTGCAAAATAAAAATGGCAAGAGTAAAAAAAGTAGAAGAAAAAAATGACGAAGAACAAGAAATTCGCCTAGGTGTTTATGAAGTTGGTTATCTAATGGTGCCAACAATTGCAGAAGAAAGTCTTGGAGAGGAAGTAACTTCTTTCAAAGATATGTTTATTGAAAAAGGGGCTGTATTCATTTCTGATGAATATCCTAAATTAATGGAGTTAGCATACGAGATGACTCGCTCTATCTTAAATAAGAAACAGAAATTTTCTTATGGTTACTTTGGTTGGGTGAAGTTTGAATGCACAACTTCAATCGCAAAAGAAATAAAAGATCTATTAGATAAAAATGAAAAGCTTGTTCGTTATTTAATGATAAAAACGGTTAGAGAAAATACGATGTCAGTTAAACGACCTTATGGAAAACAAGATGGAGCAAGACGTCGTTCAGTTCATAAGACTGAAGAAGCGGAAGTTATAAACGAGGAAACAATTGATAAAGAAATTGAAGCACTAGTGGTATAATTAAATTAGTAACTAGAAACTAGTGAATAGATTCTAGTAAGCATAAACATTATTAGAAATAATATAATTAAATAGTTTTTGGAACGTAGTTAATAGTGATTTCACTAAAAACTAGAAACTAGAAACTAGAAACTAATTTATGTATTTAAACAAAGTATTTATAATAGGCAATCTTACGCGTGATCCAGAGTTGAAAGCCATTCCATCCGGAATTAAAGTTTGTAGTTTCTCAGTCGCCACAAATCGTGTTTGGAAAGATAAAAATGGGGCTAAACAAGAGGCGGCTGATTATCACAATATTGTAGTTTTTGGCCGTCAAGCGGAAACCGTTGCCCAATACATGAAAAAGGGAAGTCAGGTTATGATTGAGGGTCGAATGCAAACAAGATCTTGGGATGATCAAGCTACAAATACAAAAAAATATCGGACTGAAGTAATTGCCGATCGAGTGCAGTTTGGTTCAAACACAGGAACAAAGAGTGGTGGAAATTTTGATCAATCATCATCTTTGAAGGCTAATCAATCACAAGCAAGTGAAGATGATGGAAGCTTAGATACGATTGATTATCCAGACGAGCAGATAAATGCCGAGGATATACCGTTCTAAGGTTAGTGATTAGTAGCTAGTTTTTAGTTGCTAGTCAAAATTAAAAATATTAACAAAAAATCTAGTTACTAGAACCTAGTCACTAGAACTTAATTTATGAAACAAGATTTTTTTTCAACAAATAATATAAAGCATATTGATTACAAAGATATAGAAGTCTTAAAGAAATTTTTGACCCCTAGTGCTCGTATGCAATCTCGCAAGAGAACAGATGTGACAGCTAAAAACCAGCGCAAGCTGGCTGTGGCCATCAAAAGAGCTAGATTTATGGGTCTACTACCATATATTGCTAAATAATAAAATTC
>CAZHIB010000027.1:0-8824 GCA_964532365.1 uncultured Candidatus Saccharibacteria bacterium | reverse complement strand
ATATAAAATTTATAGCATTTAATTTTATATTTTGTTAAAATACATAATATGGAAAATCTAAAAGATTCAGATATTGATAAACTAAAAAAGATTGCTAATAATATCCGGATAAGTATTATTAGTATGTTGTGTAAGGCTGGTTCTGGTCACACAGCTGGTGCTCTTGGATTAACTGATATTTTTACTTTACTATATTTTCATGTTTTAAAACATAACCCTAAAGACCCTCTATGGATAAATAGAGACAGATTAATCCTTTCGAATGGTCATACTTGTCCAGTTTTGTATGCAACTCTTGCTCACGCTGGCTATTTTCCAATTGAAGAATTACAAACCTTGCGTAAATTTGGTTCACGTTTACAAGGACATCCGCACCGAGAATATATGCCCTGGCTTGAAACTTCATCTGGACCACTTGGATCTGGGCTTTCTCAGGCCGTTGGAATGGCAATAGCCGATAAACTGGATGGTGAGACTAAAACAATTTATGCAATTTTATCTGATGGCGAACACGATGAAGGCAATACTTGGGAGGCCATAATGCTTGCTAATAAACAAAAACTTTCAAATTTAATAACAATTGTGGATAGAAATAATATCCAAATTAGCGGTCAAACAGAAGAAGTTATGCCACTTGGTGATTTGAAAGAAAAATATAAAACTTTTGGCTGGAATGTTCTTGAGGTCGATGGCCATGATTTTTGGGAAATTAATAATGTTATTTATAAAGCCAAAAATTATAAGGATGGGCCATCAGTTATAATTGCTCTGACAATTCCAGGTAAAGGAGTAAAAGCTTGGGAAAATGATTATAAATGGCATGGAAAGGCTCCAAATCAGATTGAAAAAGAAATAGCATTAAAAGAACTAGCAGCTAATCAGTAGAAATTAGAACTTAATTTATTATGTTAAACCAACAATTAAAACTAAATACTAAAATGTTTGATGAAACAATTGAAAAGGTGACAACTCGTCAAGGTTTCGGAGAAGGATTATTACAAGCTGGAATTAAAAATGAAAATGTCGTAGCTTTATCGGCTGATTTAATGGAATCAACAAAGACAAATATTTTTGCTGAAAAATTTCCAGAAAGATTTTTTGAACTTGGGGTGGCAGAACAAAACTTAGCTACAGTTGCAAGTGGCATGGCTGTGATGGGAAAAATTCCATTTATTACTTCATATTCAATTTTTAGTCCTGGAAGAAATTGGGAACAAATTAGAACGACTATTTGCTATAACAATCAACCCGTCAAAATTATTGGTTCGCATTCTGGACTTTCTGTGGGGCCTGATGGGGGATCACATCAAATGTTAGAAGACATAGCTCTAACTCGAGTCATTCCAAAATTAGTTGTTATTTCACCTTGTGATGCAATTGAAGCTAAAAAGGCAACATTTGCTTGTGCTCAAACAAAAGATCCAACATATATTCGACTTGCTCGAAATGATACACCTATAATTACTTCAATAGATACTCCTTTTGAAATTGGAAAGGCTCAAATTGTCTTTATTCCTGAATCAGGATTAGCTCAAGTTGGGATAATCGCTACTGGGCCTATTTTATACAAAGCAATAATCGCTGCGCGCGAATTAGAAAAAAAGGGCATTAAAGTAAAAGTCATGAATTTATCAACTATAAAACCACTTGATATTAATGCGATAACTGCACTTGCTCGCGAGACAAAAGCGATTGTTACAGTTGAAGACCATCAGATTGCAGGAGGAATGGGAGGTGCTATTGCTGAATTATTATCTTTAAATTATGCTGTGCCAATTGAGTTTGTGGGCGTAAATAATAAATTTGGACAGTCAGGAAATCCAGAAGAATTAGAAAAACATTATAAAATAGACATTGATCACATCCTTGAGAAAGTAAATAAAATTTTGAGAAGAAAAATTTAACTTATTATTGTTGGTTTATAGTCATCTGGTATATTTTTTATATAATCTTCAATTTGATTTTTATTTAATAAGCCTTTGTGTGGACCTGTAAAAGAAATAACAGAAGCAGCATTAACAGAGGCCCAAATTAGAGCTTCGCTAATATTTTTACCTAGTAATATGGCAGACACGAAAGTCGAAGAAAATGCATCTCCGGCTCCAGTACTTTCAATTGGTTTTGTTTCAAACGCTCGAATAAACCAGACTTTATTTCCATCGTAGACATAAGCACCTTGTGCACCATCGGTAATTACGACCAACTTTGGTCCAAGACCAAAGACGCCTTTTAGAATTTTTGAAATTTCTTCATTATTGGTATTTAAAATTTTCTCTGCTTCCTCTTTGTTGCATAAAAATATATCTGCTTTTTTGTAAATTTCTTTTAATTTTTCATATCCTTGTTTGATTTGAAGAGTTCCAGGCTGAAAAGCTAATTTAACATGAGTATGTCTATCTAAATATTTTAATATTTCCTCTACAAATGAAATTGAATTTTCTCCAAGTGAACTTAAATATATCCAAGAAGGAGTTTGATAATCTTCTGATTCTTTGGTTTTTGTCCATTCATAATTGTATTTTTCGTGTTTTGTCAGTATTGTTCTTTCTCCTTTATACCAGAGAACATAATGATTGCTCGTAATTTTATCTTTTTCTTTTTTAATAAAATTTAAATCAACCCCTTCTTCCTCTAATACTTTTAAACAATCAAATCCATTTTGGTCATCTCCCATACTTGTCATTAAGCCCGATTTTAATCCTAATCTACTAGCAGAAATTGCTGCATTGGAACTATTTCCAACAGCATGACATGTTTCAACAGATTCATATGGAATTTTAGCCCCAAAGTCTAAGCATAATTTACAATCATTACCATCAGGATCACAGACTGCTTCTGCTTCTTTAATTTTAATAAAAATATCTGTGGCAATATCACCAATAGTTAAAATATCTAATTGTTTCATATCTAGATTATATCATGATATAATATTAAAATGAAAACTTTAAGAGAATATATAAAAGAAGCAAGTGATAATGGTATAGCTATTGGACATTTTAATATTTCAAATATTGAAGGACTTCATGGTATATATAATGCAGCTAAAAAATTAAATGTGCCAGTAATTATTGGAGTGTCAGAAGGAGAAGAAGAATTTATTGGCAGAGAAGAAGTTGCTTGTCTTGTTAAAACTATTCGTGAAAGGGATAATTATCCAATTTTTTTGAATGCTGACCATCATTATACTTTTGAATCTGTTAAATTAGCTATTGATGCAGGTTATGATGCTGCAATTATTGATGCAGTTAAACTACCACTTGAAGAAAATATTCTTTTAACAAAAAAATGTGTTCAATATGCCACAGAAATTAATCAAAAAGAAAATAGAGATGTCTTAATAGAAGCTGAATTAGGATTTATTGGTCAATCCTCTAAGCTATTATCTGAAATTCCAGAAGGAATAAGTCAGGAGACTATGACAAAAATAGATGATGCTGTTTATTTTGTAAATGAAACTGGCTTAGACTTAATAGCTCCATCAGTTGGGAATATTCATGGAATGATAAAAAGTGGAAATCCAAAATTAAACATTGAAAGAATAAAAAATTTGAAAGATGCTTGTAATATACCCCTTGTTCTTCATGGGGGATCAGGAATATCGGATGAAGATTTTAAAAACGCTATCAAAGCAGGAATTTCTATAATTCATATTAATACAGAAATACGATTAGCTTATAAAGAATCTTTGGAAAAATATTTAAAAGAAAACCCAGATGAAATTGCCCCTTATAAAATTCTAAAACCAGCAGTTCTTGCGATTGAAAAAGTAGTAGAAGAAAGATTGAGATTATTTAATAATATTTAATATGAATTGGCTAATTCCATTATTACTTTTGATTATTTTTGAATCATTAGCTGATATTTTTGCTAAAGAGTATTCACTTAAGGGACATTGGTATCTTTGGTTAGCTGGAATTATCGGGTATATTATCGCTAATATTTTTTGGTTATCAGCTATTAAAAACGGATCCCAATTAGGACGTGGAGCAATCATTTTTTCTGTTCTATCAGCTGTTTTAGCTGTTATTATTGGTGTATATTTTTATCAAGAAAACACCAATAAAATTCAAATACTTGGGATGGTGCTCGGAATTATATCAATAGCTTTAATTTTTTGGGAATAAATTTTAAAAATACTCCTATTTACATTTTAAAATTAAAATATTAATATTAAGGAAATAGACATTTTTATCTATTTATAAAAAATAAATATAAAATTATGATTAGTACATTAATTATCAACGGTAAAACCTATGTAAATTATTATGGAATAATAATTCCATGGAAAGATTATCTGAAAATGCTTGAAGATTAAATTAAAAACCCCACGAAAGGGGTTTTTTATTGCAAATTTTTGAATTTAATGGTATTATGCCCACCATGAATAAATTAACCGCAACAATGCGAAGTAAGACAGATAAGCTTTCAACTATACGAAATAACGGTATGGTCCCAGCTGTTGTCTATGGCGCTCGTGTGGAAAACCAACAAATTTCCGTTTCGAGTATCGACTTCCAAAAAATATTAAAAATAGCAGGTGAGTCAAGTACTATTGTTCTTGAGCTAAAGACAGATAGTGCTATTAAAAAAATTGATGTTTTAATTCACGAAGTTCAAGTTGATCCAATTAAAGGAACCCCAATTCATATTGACTTTTTAGCAATTGATATGAATAAAGTAGTAGAGGTAACTGTTCCAATCGAATTTACTGAAATTGCTTTAGCTGAAAAAAATGGCTTAGGTGTTTTAGTTAAAGTTATGCACGAAATAGAAGTAGAAGCTTTACCTAAAAATCTTCCGCATAATATAAACGTTGATTTGTCTGTTTTAATTAATCTTGGTGATCAAATTTTAGTCAAAGATGTTAAAATTCCTAAAGAAATTAAAATTACAACCGATCAGAATGAAGTAATTGCTTTAATTGCTCCTATAAAAGAAGAGAAAGAAGAAGAAAGTGTTGTTGACTTATCAGCAATTGAAGTTGAAAAGAAAGGTAAAAAAGAAGAATCTGAAACTGAAGACTCAAAACCAACTGAATAAATATATATTTAAACATAAAACCCTCTCACATTTTCATTTTGAGAGGATTTTATGTTATAATAGACATATGAGTTTAAATTATAAAAAACGTTTTTCAATTATACTTATTTTTGTATTTATACTTGGAATATTGACTTATCAAATCCCCCAAATTTCAGCTGATGTGGTTCTTGATAATGCCCAAGCCGACAAGGCGAGGCTTGAGGCAGAATTGGCTAAGTTAGAGAAAGAAATTGCCGCAAAACAAAAAGAACTAGAAAGTCAAAAAGGTCAATCTGCTTCTATTTCACGCGATATTTCAATTTTGAATTCTCAAATTGAAAAATCAAAACTAGATATTAAAAATAAAAATTTAGTTATTCAGAAGTTAGGGGGAGAAATTGTGGTTAAAAATAAAAAAATCGATGCTCTTTCGACCAAAATTGAAAAAGAGAAAGAATCTCTGGCTCAATTACTTAGAAAAGAAAGACAGATGGATAATAAATCCATAATTTCATTAATTTTATCAAATAATACAATTTCCGAAACATATGGAGATATTGATGCTTTTAATTCAATAAAAAGAGGCCTTCAGACTTCCATGGATGAAATTAGGGGGGTTAAAGTTTTAACTGAATCAGAAAAAAGAAACTTAGAAGAAAAGAAAAACAAAGAAACTGATACAAAATATGAACTTGAAAGCGCAAAAGCTAAAGTTGAACTAAGTGAAGCAGAAAAAAAGAAACTTTTAACCATCAGTAAAGGAAAAGAAAGTGAATATCAAAAAGTTTTGGCTGAAAAAGCCAAAAGAAAAGCAGAAATTTTAGCCGCTATATTTAATTTAGTTGGTAGTTCAACAAAAATCAATTTTGAAACGGCTCTTATTTATGCCAAAGAAGCTCAAAAATTATTTGGTATAGATCCTGCTTTTCTGTTGGCTATTTTAACTCAAGAAAGTAATTTAGGAGCAAATGTTGGACAATGCTATTTAACAGATGCTAAAACTGGGGCTGGAGTTGGGGTTAAATACGGTACAGTTTTCCCAAACGTAATGAAACCGATGGGATTACCAGGTAGAAAGGGTGATATTGATGATTTCTTTGCAATTACGGCGGCTTTGGGTCGCGATCCATACAAAACTCTTGTTTCTTGTCCGATTGCTGGTGTGGCTGGATATGGAGGAGCCATGGGCCCAGCTCAATTTATTCCTTCAACTTGGGGTGGTTATAAAAGTCGACTAAAAGCTTTATTGGGCTATGAAGCAAATCCGTGGAATCCTAAAGATGCCTTTATGGCTTCAGCTATGCTTTTGACAGATAAAGGTGCTGTTGGTAATGTTCCAAGTCTGCAACACATTGCTGCTTGTAAATATTACGGTACTGGAGGGGCAACTTGTGGGTATAGTAATAGTGTTATGAAATTAAAAATAGGAATTCAAGCAAATATTGATCTCTTGCAAGAATAATTAATTCATGATAATATAACGGGATGAAAAAAGATATACATCCAACATACAATAATAAATCAGAAGTCATTTGTGCCTGCGGAGCAACTTTTTTTGTTGGTTCAACTATGGATAAAATAAATGTTGAAATTTGCAGTCAATGTCATCCTTTTTATACTGGAAATGAAAAAGTCTTAGATACAGCCGGACGTGTTGATCGTTTCAAAAAACGTGCTGCTGGAGCAAAAGCTAAAAAATAAACAAGCATAAAAAATCGCTCTTTCAAGGAGCGATTTTTATGTTTGTGATATAATATTCTTATGCAATTTAACTTAGAACAATTAAAAAAAGATCATAAAACCAGTTATTTTGCTCTTGAGTATGAGCGTCTTTTAGAGGAAGAAGAAAAGGTAAACAATATGGTCAAGGAAGACGAAAGTCTACGAGATTTAGCTTTGGAAGAATTACAAAATATTAAATTTCAAAAAGAGGCTATTGAAAGACAATTAGAAGAGATAGTAAAGAGTGATGAAGAAGAGGAAGAATTTCCAAATGAAATAATTCTTGAAGTTAGAGCTGGGGCCGGTGGAGACGAAGCTTCACTTTTTGCTTGGGAATTAGCTCATATATATGAGAAATTTTCAGAAAAGAATAAATGGTCATGGAAAATATTAAATGAATCCTTAAGTAGCGCGGGTGGATTTAAAGAAGCCTCATTTGAAGTTCGAGGTAGGGATGTTTATAAATTACTTCGATATGAGACGGGTGTACATCGAGTGCAACGAATACCGGCAACTGAAAAAAATGGCCGAATCCATACCTCGACGGCTTCAGTAGCAGTACTTCCATTAAAAAAGAAAACAACTATTGTTATTAATCCTGCTGATTTAGAAATTGAATATTCACGAAGTGGTGGGGCTGGTGGACAAAATGTCAATAAAGTTGAAACAGCAGTCAGGCTAATTCATAAACCGACAGGTGAGGATGTTCGTTGTACAACAGAGCGAACACAACTAGGTAACAGGGAAAAAGCTATGCAAATGCTTACTTCTAAACTTCAGATGATTAAAGATGAAGAAGACGCTAAAAAATACTCAGGCAATAGAAAAAACCAGATCGGAACAGCTGATCGTTCTGAAAAAATTCGCACGTACAATTTTCCCCAAGATAGAGTCACCGATCATCGAATTAAAGAATCGTGGTCAAATATTCCTGGTATTATGGAAGGTAATATCAATAAAATAATCGAGGCCTTATCTTCTGGTCAATTTAGTGAGATAGAGGAAAGTTAGCCCTTATTTTATATTTTCAATCTAAGTAATATTTAAATAAATATATAAGTCATGGAAACTTGCACTAAATTTACATATCTGTTATAATTTCGTCCAGTAGTTAGCACTTGTTTTGGTATTCTTGCATTCTTCTTATGTGTAAACATTGGGGCATGTAAATGAAATCGAGCTTTGCGATTACATTTATAAATTAGTTTTCTTCAATTAGTGGATATGAAAGTATTACTATGAGAAGCACAATTGTCATATATGGCAAAAAAGTTATATGTTGGTGGTCTTCCTTATAAGACTACAAACGATGAGCTCAAGGCTCATTTCAGTACTGCAGGAGCAGTCGCTTCCGCAACTATTATCATGGATAAGATGACAGGTCGCTCAAAAGGTTTCGGTTTCGTTGAAATGGAAAACGATGCTGATGCAGCAACTGCAATCTCAATGTTTGATGGTAAAGATTACGAGGGTCGTAATCTAACTGTAAATGAGGCTCGTCCTATGGAAGAACGCCCACAAGGTGGTTTCCAAAGATAATAAAATATCTAAAATTTAAAAAGCTCCCAATTGGGAGCTTTTTAAATTAACTATATAACCTGAGTAAGGCAAGACCTTACTCATTTACTAGGTTTTTTGTGCGTGTGCTTGGAATCGGACCAAGGGCCTCTGTCTTATCAGGACAGCGTTCTACCACTGAACTACACACGCATATAAAAAATTAATTTATCTGCTTTTTAGTTTAAACAAACAACCATATATAAATAACACCACTTATAGAATATACCAGAAAAATTATAAAATCGCAATTAAATATGACTAGATTTGATTTTTTATTAAATTTTATATATACTCATATAAGTCAATAATAAATTGATTGTTGGTATTTTGTTGTTTATGGATCTAAAAACATTAGAAGAAGAACGAGATAAGGAAATAACAGGCTTTTTTTGGTTAGGGCTACAAATAGCCTTTATTTTTGGCATACCCGCTTTCTTGGCTGTATGGATAGGTAAAATAATAGCTAAAAAAATAGGAGTAAACAATGTTGTAACAATTTCTTTATTAATATCCTTTATTG
>CAZHIB010000026.1:0-9246 GCA_964532365.1 uncultured Candidatus Saccharibacteria bacterium | reverse complement strand
TAGTTTCTGAATTTGAGAAAAATTTTAATTATTTCTATCAAATTTTAAAATAAAATTATTTTATTTTATTTTTCCACTCTTCTATTTTTTTTTGATGACCAGATAATAAGACTGGTGGAACTTTATATTTCTTGTTATTGTAGACAATAACTTCTGGCCGAGTATAAACCACACTTGAGGAAATCCTTTCTTCTTCTCTTGAATTGAAATTACCAAGCACTCCTTGTATTTGACGAGAAATAGAATCAATAAGTATCATAGCCGGGATTTCTCCTCCCGTCAAAACATAATCACCTATCGAAATCTTTTTAAAATCAAAATTTTTTTTACCTAAGATAGAATCTCCTCTAGCGGATAAAATTTTATCGACCCGTGCATCAATACCTTCATATCGACCACAAATCATAATAATGTCGGTATATTTTTGAGCGAAATTTTTAGCCATTTTAGTTTCAAATTTCTCTGCCGATGGAATAAAATTAATAACTAAAACTTTACTTTTTGATGCTTGCTTTTTGGTTTTAGAATTCGTAATCCGTAATTCGTAATTCGTAATTTTTTTAAGTATTGATTCCACCGCCTTGATTATTGGTAGAGCTCTCATGACCATCCCAGGACCCCCCGCATAAGGCTTATCATCGACTTGAGCTGAGATATTTCCATCTGGCCAGACTTTTTTATATTTACCTGTCACAAATTTTCGAGGATTAATAAAAGTCACTTTAATTTTTTTTTCTTTTATTGCCCGGCCCAAAATAGACTCATTTAAATATGAGTCAAACATTTCCGGGAATAATGTTATCACATGAAAGTTCATAAGTGCACTATAACACAAGAAAAGCCTGACGGCTACGCCATCAGGCTTTTCTTTAATTCATAATTAGCAATTAGTAATTAAAAATTATTTTTATATTCCCTTCAAATCTTCCAGGGCCGAATCGACTGATTTAGAGGCTTCACTTGCAGTCATTGGTTGTGTCTCTTTCGCTAATTCTTCTTTTGGAGCATCAACTCTGCCGCCTTCTGGTTCATTGATTTTTAAATTAACACGAGCATTATTTTTCATTCCAATCACTCGCAAAAGTGTTCTAATTGCTTTTGCGGTATTTCCTTGACGACCAATAATCTTACCCATATCAGCCGAATTAACTGTCATGGTTATTAAAACACCCATCTCATCTACTGTTCGATCGATCTTCACATCCTCTGGATTATCAACCAATGCTTTTACTATATATTCTAAAAATGCTTTATCGTCTGCCATATATCTTTTTAAGTATTATTCTTAATTTACGCAGTGTACCGACTACAACTGCTTGAGATACATTATATCATAAAATCATTGTTTTTTGCAATAAAAAAAATAAATTAATATTATTCTATTTTATTTATCTAATAGTTACCCCAAAGATCGGCTCCCACTGAAAAAACAGTACCTTTTTCTAATTGAGCTTCCAGTCTATAGCTATAATAATCAATAAGAGTATTTGGGCTATAATACTTATAAGCATATTCGCCATTGCTCAGTCCTGGAGAAGATAATGGATCTTTAGGTAAGACTTTAATATAAGCAGGAGCAAGTAAGTTTTCTAATTGACCCCAATTACGATCATCAACGTCCCCTACTTGAGGAGCCTGTCCATCATTATTTAACATATACATCTGCAGAGCTTTATCAATTTGCTTAATATCACTCATTCTCTTGGTGTCTCTTGCTCTTGAGCGAGCACTATTAATTGAAACCAATACTACAGTGGACAAGATCCCTATAATGGCAATAACTACAAGCAACTCTATAAGGGTAAAACCTTTATTTTTATTTTTTATATAAAAAAAATTCATATCACATTTATTAATATTTATATCTTACCATAAATACAATAAAAAATCTAAATATTTAATTAAATTCACCTTAAAAATCCTGACTCTAAAATCAGGATTTTTAAATTATGCTTTTTTTAATTCTTTACGAGGCTTCGTTGGAGATTTTTTAGATAAAACATTTTTCTTTTTAGCCACAACCAATTTTTGATGAACCAAGAAATTATGAACAGTATCTGAAACTTGGGCTCCTTTACTCATCCAATAAGCTATTCTGTCAGCCTTAAAAACAACTTCGCCCTTTTTTAAATTATATGATCCTAAAATTTCTTTAAACTTACCACTCTTTGCCGCATTTTTTGAATCAGTCAAAACAACCCTAAAAGCAGGATCATTCTTGCGCCCTATTCTTTGTAATCTTATTTTTAACATATGGAAATACTAGCATAAGCTCGTTAAATAATCAAACCCCCACCAAAAACCAGCAAGGCTGGTAATATTCTACAACTGTATTTTAAGCCAGTCAAATATTTCTTCTATAAAATCTTTCCTAGTCAAAAAATAATCTGGAAAAACTTTTCTGTTTATAATACCATTCTCTTTTCTTTTAAAACCTAAATAGTCTTTAAAACTTGAATATTCATAATCTTTTAAAAAATTAACTACTTGAATTTTACTTTTAATCCCTTTCTCTTTCCAGTCTGCCTGAATAAGTTTAACAGGATTTAAGTGAATATATGAAAATAAGTATTTTAAATAAATATCGTTATCAACATATTCTGATTTAAATTTGTTTTGAAATAAAAAACCAACCCTATCATACTTTTTATTATAATAATGAGAATAACTACTAGAAACTTTGTGCATAAATTTACTAATTCCATTCTCTTTAACTTGAGTAATTAAAAAATGAAAATGATTTGGCATTAAACAATAAGCTCCAATTCCAACAATTTCTTCTCCTTTTTCTGTCTTGTCAAAATCATAATCCCAAAAAGAGAGTTTAAATTTTAATTCTCCATTGGCAAGAAAAATCAGTTTCAAAAAATATTCATAATCTTGTCTATCTTGGAATATTTTTTGCTTATTATTCCCTCGATTATAAATGTGGTAGTATTCATTGTCCACAAAGTTTACTTTGCGTATTGACATATTAAAATTATATCATATTGTTTTCCCTCTGCAATCTTCTATTAATCGGAGTTTAAAATTCACTTTACTGATTATAGCCTTGATCTGTACGGTGAATTAAGGTTAGTAATATGCTATACTTGGTCCTATGAAGAAAATAGCAAAAAAAGACAGCCGAACAATTGAAGGGATAATACACATATCTCACAAAGGAACTGGATTGATCCGTCTAATCAAAGAAAATATTGAAATAGAAATAGAGCATAATTTTTTAAAGACAGCCTGCAATGGCGATACAGTTATTGTGATGCTCCACCCACAGAAAAAAAGTGGGGCTTTAAGTGGTGAAGTAATTAAAATATTGAACCGTTCAAAAAAAGGATATGCTGGGATATTAGAAAAAGAAAATGATACTTATTTTCTTATTCCATCTGACTTAAAAATGTACTCAGATATTATTATTCCTGAATCAAAATTAAACGGAGCGAAAATTGGGCAAAAAGTTTTTGCCACAATCACCGATTGGGCCGACGCCAAAAAAGCTCCGATAGGAGAAATTGAAAAAGTTCTAGGTATGCCAATGGAACATAATGCTGAAATGGAAGCAATTGCTATGGAGAAAGGATTCAATGCTTCTTTTTATCCAACAGTCTTAAAAGAAGCTGAAAAAATCTCAAGAGATGGAATAACTAAGCATGATATAAAAAACCGCCGTGACCTGAGAGGTACAAAAACTTTTACTATTGACCCGATTGATGCAAAAGATTTTGATGATGCAATCTCATTCAAAAAACTTTCTAATAATAACTTTGAAATTGGTATTCATATTGCCGATGTTTCTCATTATGTAAGGACAGGAACTGTGCTCGATACTGAGGCTCGTAAACGTGGAACTTCGGTCTATTTAGTTGATAGAACCATCCCCATGTTGCCCGAAGAGTTATCTAATGGCCTTTGTAGTTTAAATCCCAATGTTGATAGATTAACTTTTGGAGCTATTTTTGAATTAGATAGCAATGGCATCATCCATAAAGAGTGGTTCGGCCGTACAATAATTCATTCTGATAAAAGATTCAGCTACGAAGAGGCTCAAAAAATCTTAGACAAAAAAAGTGGAATCTTTTATGAAGAATTAAATATCTTAAATAAAATTGCCAAAAAACTTCTTAAAAAACGTTTTGAAAACGGAGCCATCTCTCTCGAACAAGATGAAGTTAAGTTTAAATTAGATAAAGATGGTGTCCCCCTTTCTGTTTACATAAAAGAACGAGGCGATACAAATAAATTGATCGAGGAATTTATGTTGCTAGCCAACCGTCGAGTCGCTGAATTTATGTCTCGTAAAAATAAAGACGGGACGACTGGAGTGTTTTTATATCGTGTTCACGATTTTCCAAATAAAGAAAAAATAAAAGATTTAGCTTCGTTTCTAAAAAAACTCGGACATAAAGTTATTTTAAAAAATGGAATTATCCCATCCGGTGAAATTAATAAATTGATCACAAAACTTGAACATAGTCCCATCCGAGACACAATAAATACAGCCATCATTAAAACAATGGCTAAGGCCATATATTCAACCAAAAATATTGGACACTATGGTCTTGGCTTTAAATATTATACTCATTTTACTTCTCCAATTCGTCGATATCCTGATGTAATCGTTCATCGTTTATTATCAGATTTTCTAGAAAATAAACCTATCCAAAAAGAAAGATGGTTTGAATACGAACAAATGAGCCAAGAAGCCTCATTACGAGAAAAAGAGGCAGCTGAAGCCGAACGGGCCTCTATCAAATATAAACAAGTTGAGTATATGTCAACCCGCATAAATCAAAAATATGAGGGCACCATAACAGGAGTGACAGAATGGGGCCTTTATGTTGAAGACAAATTAACAAAATGTGAAGGCATGGTTAGAATGAGAGATTTAAAAGATGACTATTATACTTTCGATAAAGAAGGAATGAGTATCAAAGGTAAAAGAAATCACAGAAAATATACTTTCGGAGACAAGGTTAAGTTTCGGGTTAAAAATACTGATATGAATAAAAAAATAATTGATTATGAATTAGTATAAAATTAATGAAAAAAACAAACCTCAAAATAATAATAACCTCATTATTTATCTCTGTTGCTTTTTTTGGAGCCGGAATATATATATTTAATAATATAAATACCATGGCCCAAAAGAACCAAGCTGCTTTAGCTGGAGAAGCCATACAGATAAATCCACCAGTCGAAATAAAAACGACTTCAATTTATTTTGTCGGAGATATAATGCTTACTCGTGGAGTAAAAAGTTCTGTTGTTAAAAATTTTGCTGGTGATTATAATAGATTGTTTGAAAATGTTATCGAACTAAAAGAAGCTGATATTTTATTCGGCAATTTAGAAGGAGCCGTTTCAGATATCGGTAATAATGTCGGAAGTAAATATTCCTTTAGAATGGATCCAGTTATACTCCCGGCATTGAAAAATACAGGCTTCGACATTGTCTCTTTTGCCAATAATCATGTTGGAGACTGGAATGTTTCTGCTTTTTCAGACACTCTATCTCGACTAGGAGAAAATGGCATCTTAAAAACTGGAGCTGGTCTTAATAAGGATGAAGCTCAAGAGCCTACAATAATTGAAAAAAATGGAATACATTTTGGTTTTTTAGCTTTTTCTGATGTTGGACCAAACTGGCTAGTTGCGACTGATGATAAGCCTGGAATTCTTTTAGCAAGTGATCCTAATTTTGAATCAATCATTTTAAATGCCAAAACAAAATCTGATGTTTTAATTGTTTCTTTTCATTTTGGCGATGAATATAAACTCGTTCATAATAAAAGACAACAGGAATTAGCCCACCGGGCAATTGATAATGGGGCTGATTTAATTATTGGGCATCATCCTCATGTCATGCAAGATATTGAAGTCTATAATGGTAAAACAATTGTATATTCACTTGGAAATTTTATATTCGACCAGCATTTTTCAGAAGATACAATGCGTGGAATGCTTTTTCAGGCAATTTATCAGGGAAAAGATTTAATAGAAACAGACAAAAAAATAATTACTCTTAACAAAAAATACCAACCAGAGGGAATATCAAGTGTAAAAGAAATTGAAGAGAAAGATGATGAAAACAATACAACTTGCCTTAAATCAACAGAAGATTTTGATGATTTATTTTTACTTGATCTTGGGCAAGAAGTTAGCTTACCAAAAATAAGTTATGTTCCTAAAAAACTAAGAGAACTAAACCCAGAATCTAGCACAAGAAAAGGAATTTGTTTAATTAGTGAAGCTAGAGATTCTTTTCAGGCGATGGTCAAAAAGGCAAAAGAGGATGGTTATACGATAAAAGCAACGTCTGGTTTCAGAAGTTATGAAACTCAAAAAAATCTATTCAATAGCGCTCTTAAGGTAGACGAAAAGAGGGCCAAAATTTCAATCGCCAAACCAGGACATTCCGAACATCAATTAGGAACGGCTGTTGATATCACCAGTCCTTCGGTAAAATATTCTTCAGCCACTAGTTCCTTTGACAACTCCCCTGAAGATTTTTGGCTAAGAGATAATGCCCATTTATTTGGTTTTGTTCAAAGTTATCCAAAGGGCAAAGAAGAAATTACCGGCTATCGATATGAATCTTGGCATTACCGCTATATCGGCCTTGAGAATGCTAAAAAAATAAAAGAAGGTGAAATAACAATCACAGAATTTTTAAACTAAAAAGCCGCCTCAATGAGACGACTTGGTTCTATTATAGGTCATTTTAAAAAATGTTCCTTTTCCTCTTTGAGCTTTTGTAACCTCCTTCTCTCTTCCTTAAGATATCTTCTGTGGTTATAGGGACGATTTTTTTTATAATCTTCCCAACCACGTATACTAGCAAAAATCATAATTAAAATAAATATTATCCCCACAAATATTTCTCCAAATTTTATTTTTGTGGTTTCATTACCATTATAATTATAAAAATAGCCATCGTTCTTTGCTGGCAAATAATCACTCAAAGTATCACTTTTTCTAAAAGAGGAATCAGAAAACGAAACGTCTTCATTGTCTATTTTTCGATTATCAAAAACAATTGCTTTTGATAATCCTTCACTCTTTTTGGGGACAGAAACTGCAGATCTCTCAGCTTGAATTTCCTGATATAAAATCAGAGGTATTGAAAACAAATCAGCTTTGTTTATTCCTTTGCTTAATTGTTTCCAGCATGATCCACCTCTTAATGGAGAAAAAGAGTAAGCCAGCGAATCATTTATTCTGAGCACAATCGTATCGGTTGTCTTTATAATACTCAGATTTTTAATCTGAGGATTATAAATTTTACTTTCCTTTATAATTTTCATTATCTCTGCATCAGAGAAGTGCATTATTTCAACTTCCGTCGAATCTACAATGCAAGCGACAGAGTCTTTTTTTGACCCCAGCATATCTGCCTGAACCAAATTGTTAACACCCAATAAGAATGTAACAATGAAAATAATATTTTTCATGATTATGTTTTTAGGGTTTGTTTTTTAAAAAGAGTTTGTGTTCATTAAAACCATATCATGCAATGCTAAGTTAGTCAATAAAAAATAAAAAACCGTCGCTTAACACAACGGCTTTTAAAATATAAATTTATTTTGACCATTTTTTTCGTTTTATATAAGCAAAAAATAAAACGAAAAAAATTAAACAGGTACCGAATAGATTCCACCAAATATAAGGAGGGACCGGTTGCCTCTCTTTAATTCCTGTATCCGTTACGGGGAGAACCTTCGTGTCACCCTTAGTTGAAGCATATACCAATTTCGCCTCGAAGATTTTTTTTTCAGGGATACCAAAAGATAATATTTTAGAAATATTATCCCCCCCTTTAATATAAATTGAAACAAGGGTGCCATCGAGTGGAATATTTAATATTTCACCCGGATAAATCAAATTTAAATTTGAAATATGAGGATTTACTTTTGCAATATTTGGCAAAAGATTGGCAATTTCTTTATCGCTGAAATATCGCACACTTTCATGTGAATATTCATGCGAAAACCCTACTGTCGTTATTATAATAAGAACAGTCATTACAAAAACTTTTTTCATAACAAAGAGCTTTTAGTGAATACTTAAGAATTTATTTTATATTACAACTATATACATACTTAGTCAAATTTATAAATATTCAAAAAATTTCCAAATATTTAAGGTTCCAATATATTGAATATCTTATTTAGCGTAGGAAGTGGCATCTTCAAGATGAATAGAAAGAAGTTTCGAAGCACCTTCGGCGCTCATTGTCACCCCATAAAGAACCTGGGCTCGTGACATTGTCTCGCGATTATGAGTTACCACAATCAATTGTGAATATTTAGATAAGTTTTCCAGCATATTTCCATATTTTCGAGAGTTAGCTTCATCAAGAGCCGCATCTGTTTCGTCTAGAACTAAAAATGGAGGTGGATTCACTTGTGAAATTGCAAACAAAAGAGCAATTGAAGTAAGTGATCTTTCACCCCCCGAGAGCATATGTAAATCCTTAACTTTTTTATGTGGAAGTGAAACATTTATTTCTATCCCCCTTTCAAATCCAAGCTCATTCTCATCTTCTTCGGCGTCTTCCTCTGAAGCAGGTGCATCATCTGCAATCGATTCATCATTGTTTTTCTTAGGTTTTTTATGTTCCATCGTAATAGACAAAAATGCTCCTCCCCCACCAAACATCAATGCAAAAAATTCCTGGAATTGTTTATTAACTTTTTCCACTCCATTTTTAAATTCAGTATCTAATTTTTCTTTTAATTCTTGAATTAAAATATGACAATCTTTAATACTTTTGTTTAAATCTTCTATTTCTTTAGCTAAAAATGCATCCCTTTCAACTGTCTCATTAAATTCCTTTAAAATATCTCCACCATTTCCACTACCAGCATCTTCAATTTTTATTTTTATACGCTCAATCTTACGACGTAAATCATTCTGTTCTTGTCGATTAATTTCTCCTTCAGCTTCTGTCTGAGCAAAAGTAATTATCTCTCTACCAATCAAAACACCCGCTTCAGTCAATTCCATTTCAAAATCGTTTTTAATAATATTCAATTTTTCTTCTTCGTAAGAAAGTGCATGAATATTTGAAGTCACCTCATTTTTTTGACTCAAAAGCTCATATAAAATACGTTCACTATCACGATAAGAAGCTAAATTATCCTGCTCTTTTTGTTTCAGCTCTTTAATTATATTTATGACTTGATCCTCTTCAGCTTTTATTTTCTCAATATCATTAATAATACTAACCTTCGATTTCTGCATTTCTAA
>CAZHIB010000025.1:0-9345 GCA_964532365.1 uncultured Candidatus Saccharibacteria bacterium | reverse complement strand
TTGGAATTCCAATGATGGCTCTCACAATGTCAATTTTCATTATTTTAATTTTATTGAATTATAAATATATGAGCAAGGCGCAATAGCCTCGATTCCAGCAAGGCTGGAAAAAATATGGAAACAAAAACTTGTCAGAATTGTCACAGTAACTTCACCATCGAGCCGGAGGATCTTTTGTTTTATGAGAAAATAAAAGTTCCGCCACCGACTTTTTGCGTTGAATGTAAAGCTCAACGCCGGCTAACTTTCCGAAATACACATGCACTTTATAAAAGAAAAGATAGCTTTTCGGGTAAAGATTTGATTTCTATTTATTCGGCCGACAAAGATTTAACAGTAATCGATCAAAAAATTTGGTGGGGTGATAGCTGGGACCCACATGAATATGGAATAGAGTACGATTTTTCGCGACCCTTTTTTAGCCAATGGAAAGATTTTCGCAATAAATTTCCATTACAAAGTATGTCGAACTCTAGAGCTACAAATAGTGATTATTGTAATGTGGCCGAAGAAAGCTATGATAGTTATTTAGTTTCGGCTTCATGGAAAATAGAAAGGGTTCTTTATTCTGATGGGGTATCGGATATAAAGGATTCGATGGATTTACACGTTGTTCATCGAACTGAATTTTCATATGAGGATGTTGTTTGCACTGATTCATATCAGCTTTTTTATAGTGAGATCTCAGTTAGTTGTGTTAATTCTTTTTTTCTTTATGATTGTCGTGGTTGCACAAATTGTTTTATGTCTTCAAATCTTAGGAATAAAAGTTATGTTATGAATAACATTCAATATTCAAAAGATGAATATATTCAAAAATTAAAAGAGATAAATTTGGGTAGCTATGAATCTATAAAACAAAAGAAAGAGGAATTTGAAAAAATGAAATTAAAATCAATTCATCGTTTTGCTAATATTATAAATTCTCAGGATGTGACAGGAAATAATATTGATCATGCCCAAAATTGTAAAAATTGTTTTGATATATCTGATGGTCTTGAGGATTGTAAAAATGTTTTTTGGTCAGTAAAAAACACCAAAGATGTTTTTGATTCAGGTCCAGGCATTGGAATGTTGCAACTTGGGTATGAATGTTTTGATACGGGAGCAGGAGGAGGTAATTTATTGTTTGACAGTGTTGTCTATTATGCCGAGAACGTCCAATATTCTTTTAATTGTTACGGCTCATCAGATTTATTTGCCTGCATAGGCCTTCGTCAGAAAAAATATTGTATTTTTAACAAACAATATGGCAAAGAAGAATATTTTAAATTAAGAGATCAAATTATTAAACACATGTCTGATGTGCCATACATTGATTTACAGGGTAGGATTTATAAATATGGAGAATTTTTTCCATCTGAATTATCACCATTTTGCTATAACGAAACAGTAGCTCAAGATTTATTCCCTTTAACTAAAGAACAAGCCATAGAGCAAGGATTTAAGTGGAAAGAAGAAGAAATTAGAAATTACCAGCCAACAATTAGGTCTTTTGATTTACCTGACGATATAAAACAAGTAGAAGATAGTATTTTAAATGAGATTATAGAGTGTGAACATAGGGGTGAGTGTAACGATAGATGCTCAACAGCTTATAAAATTACTCCTGAAGAGTTATCTTTTTATAGACGTTTTAATATCCCACTTCCACGGATTTGTTATGGTTGTCGGCATTATAATCGTTTACGCAAGCGAAATCCGATGAAATTGTGGCACCGAAAGTGCATGAAAGAAGGTTGTAATAATGAATTTGAGACAAGTTACGCCCCAGAGCGATCGGAAATTGTATATTGTGAGAAATGCTATCAAAAAGAAATATATTAGAGAAGTAGTATGTAGAAAGTAGAAAGTAGAAAGTGGAAAATTACGAAATGCGGTGGTAAAAGAATAATTTTGTTGTTATACTATATTTATGCGTGTTGATGAAAAAACAATTATAGAATTACTCAATGATTCTGGTCTGGTAACAAAAACAGATATTGCTGTTGCTCAAAAAAAAGCGAAAGAGACAAATCAGCCTATTGGCTCTATTTTAGTTTCAAATGGAAAATTAACCGAAAAAGATTGGAATAAAATTCAAGCGGTTTCTTTGGGTATCCCATTTATAAATCTTGAAGGCGAAAAAATTGATCTTTCGGTTCTGACTTTAATTCCAGAGCCAATTGCTCGTAATAATAATGTTATTGCCTACAAAAAAACAGACCTTGGGCTTGAAGTTGCAATGTTGGATGTTGAGAATTTGCCAGTTATTGATTTTATAAAAAAGAAAGTCGGACTTCGAATTTTACCTAGAATGACAACTCCAGATTCTATTAAACAAGCTCTTACTCAATATAAAAAAAGTTTACAAGCTGATTTTGAGGACATTATTAAAAAAGAAACTAATTCATTAAATTTAATAAAAGAAGACGGTAAAACAAATGAAGATAAAACAGAAAAAGAATTAAAAGAATTAGCGGAAGATTTACCGATTGTTAAAATTGTCGATACTCTTATTTCTCATGCTATTTTTCAAGGAGCTTCCGATATTCATATTGAACCAGGAGAAGAGAGTCTAATTGCCAGGTATCGTATCGATGGAATTTTACATGATGCTATGGTTCTCCCGAAAGATATTTCCTCGGGAATTGTTGCCAGAATCAAGGTTCTAGCTAACTTAAAATTAGACGAGAAACGTCTTCCGCAAGATGGCCGTTTCAAAATCATGAACGAACAAGGCAATGTCTCTTTTCGAGTTTCGACTTTACCAACATACTTTGGAGAGAAAACCGTTATTCGTATTCTAAGAGAAAATGCCAAGGGTTTTTCTCTTGAAGGTCTTGGTTTTCACGGTGAAGCACTAGAGAGGATTCACGATGGGATGAAAAAAAGAACCGGAATGCTCTTGGCGGCTGGCCCAACAGGATCAGGTAAGACAACAACTCTTTATACAATGTTGGATATTTTAAATACTCCGGATGTCAATATTTCAACCGTCGAAGATCCGATTGAGTATCAAATGGCCCGTATAAATCAAACCCAAACAAAATCTGAAATTGGATTAACTTTTGCCAATGGACTTCGAACTTTACTTCGACAAGATCCAGACATTATAATGGTCGGAGAAATTCGTGATGGAGAGACAGCCTCACTTGCAGTTAACGCTAGTTTAACTGGACATTTGGTTTTATCAACTATTCACACAAACTCAGCGGCTGGAGCTATCCCTCGAATGATTGATATGGGCGTTGAACCATTTTTGATTGTTTCAACAGTTAAAACAGTTATTGCTCAAAGATTGGTTCGTAAATTAACAGAAGAAAAAGAAAAATATTTTTTGACTGAAGCCGAACGAATGGCCCTAGAAAAAATGGTAGACCTAAAAAGAATTTTAATGTTTTTAAAACAAGAAAAAATAGTTGATGAAAAAGCCACTTGGGAGAGTATTCCTTTTTATAAAGCTAAGCCAAATGAAGAATCAAAAGATGGTTATAAGGGCCGAGTGGGTATTCATGAAGTTTTAAAGGTAACTTCCACAATTAAAGAAATGATTTTAAAGGGGTCATCAACCGATGAAATAGAAGAAGCCGCGAAAAAAGAAGGAATGATGACAATGATTGAAGATGGTATATTTTTAGCCGCTCAAGGAATAACCTCGACAGAAGAAGTTCTTCGAGTTGTTTCAGAATAAAATGCTTTTTAAATATAAAATTAAAAATAAAGATAATAAAATTATTGAGGGGACAATAGAATCCTCAGATAAATTTACTTTAGCTAGAGAATTTAGAGAAAAAGGAGAAACCCCGCTTTTAATTGAGGAAGCAGACAAGAAAAAAGGAGTTCTTTCTATGAAAATAACTATTTTCAGTCGAATTTCTTTATCTCAAAAGATAATGTTTACAAATAACTTAAGTGGAATGTTGTCCGCAGGGTTATCATTAAATAGAGCTTTAACGATATTAGAAAAACAAACGACAAATCCAGCTTTCTCAAAAGTTTTGAACAGCTTGATAACGGAAATAAATAATGGAAACACTTTGTCTGATGGAATGAAAAAATTTCCAAAAGTTTTTTCAGGAGTTTTTATCCCAATGGTTCATTCGGGGGAAGAATCTGGTAATTTACCAAATATTTTAACTGAAATTGGATTGAATCTCAAAAAATCATATGATTTAAAAAAGAAAATAAAAGGAGCCATGACTTATCCGACGATTATTTTAACAGCTATGTTTGGGATAGGAATTTTTATGATGATATATGTTGTCCCAACTTTAACAAAAACCTTTAAAGACACAGGGACCGAATTACCGATGACGACTAAAGTTGTTGTTGGGCTGTCAGATTTTTTAAGTGAATATACTTTATTGTTTCTCTTAATATTGATTTCTTTTATTGTATTGATTATTTTTCTTTTAAAAATTAAAAAAGTTCAAAGATTAGTTGATCGGGGTATTTTGTATCTTCCGGTGATCGGCAACATTGTTAAAGAGGTTAATACCGCTCGAACAGCCAGAACTTTATCGTCACTATTACTTGCTGGAGTTAATATTTCAAATGCTCTTTTGATTACTGAAGAGGTTTTACAAAATGTTCACTACAAAGAATTAATTCATAAATCAACTATTTCAATTGAAAAAGGAATGGTTTTGTCGGCTTCCTTCAAAGAAAATACTTTTCTTTATCCTGTAATGATGGGGGAAATGATTGAGGTTGGAGAAGAGACCGGCAATATGTCCAAGATGCTACTTGATATTGCCAATTTTTATGAGTCTGAGGTTGATATTAAAACAAAAGATTTATCAACAATTATTGAGCCAGTTTTGATGCTCTTGATTGGTGGGGCTGTAGGTTTTTTTGCTGTTTCAATGATTTCTCCAATGTATTCCGTAATGGAGAATGTTAAATAAATTATATGACCAAAATATTTAATAGGGGAATAAGTTTAATGGAAGTATTAATGGTTATTAGTATTTTGGCAATAATTATAGCAATTACTATGCCCAATTTTTCTGAATTTAAAAAACAACAATCCCTCAAAACAACGAAAGAAGACATAATTTCATTTTTAAATGAAGCCAGAAATAAAACAATCTCTTCAAAAAATGGAACAGCTTATGGGGTTCGTTTCGAGTCAGATAAAGCTATATTATTTCCAGGTGATTCATACTCAAGTTCTATTTTAAATAAGCAGATTGATTTTGATAATACTGTTACTATTCCAAGCCCAGGTGGAATTAATCTTACCGGCGGAGGATCGGATGTTATTTTTAAAAGAATTACTGGTGATACCATAAATAATGGTACAATAGTTATCCAGCTTGTAAGTGATCCAACTAAACAGAAAATTATTAATATAAATAATTTAGGAGTAGTAAGTTCGAATTAAATGAAAAATATTTTTAGATTAAAAAAAATAAAAAACCGAGAAGCTGGTTTTTCAGTTGTGGAAGTTTTAATTGCTTGCTTGATTATGTCAATGATAACTTTAGCTTTGATGTCGGCCGCGACGAGGGGAATTATTTTATCAACCGAAGCCTTAAAAAAAGTGCAGGCTAGTAATTTAATGGAAGAGGGGGTTGAAGCCATGAAGTCAATTAGAGATAATAACTGGGATACAATTTCTGATTTAAACCTAGAAACAGATTATTATTTAACTTTTGATCTAAATACCAATACGTGGTCTTTAGGAGTAGATCCAGTATCTCCTATCGACGGCTTTTTTACTAGAAAGGTTTTATTTTCTCCAGTTTATCGTGACAGTAATGATGATATTTCCTCTTCAGGAACTCTTGATAATGGGATTAAAAGATTCACGGTAACAGTTTCTTGGCCTTCGTCTGAAAATATAAATTCAAAAAACATTACTTTTTATTTAGCTAATATTTTTAATTAAATGAAAAAACAAAATAAAAACAGAGGCTATAGTATTATTGAAATTTTAGTTTATTTAGCTATTTTTACGGCCCTTTCGATTGTTGTTATTAATTCATTTATGGTGATACTCTTTTCTTTTAATACAACAAATATGAATCGAGCATTACTTGAGTCTGGGACTATTGCTATGGAGCGAATGTCGAGAGAAATTAGACAAGCCGAGAGTATTGAGATTGGAGAGAGTTCTTTTGTGATTAGTCCAGGAGTTTTACAATTAAAAAGCACAGACATAGAAAATGGAGATCCTGCTATTGTTAGATTTGAAACAGTTAATCAAGCCCTTCATTTATATAAGGATGATAATGATATGGGTAATTTGCTTGATCAAAATATTTCAATTACCAACTTGATCTTTAGAAGAATATCATCCACCAATAGTGAGGCAGTTAAAATTGAAATGACATTACTTTATAATAAGGGCCAAATGATTAAGTCGGCTAATTTTTATAATACAATAGTCTTAAGGGGAGGGTATTAGATAATTAATAATTACGAATTATGAATTAAATTATAAAATGAAAAAGAAAAATATAATTCAAAAAAATAAAGGTACGGCAATGATGGTTGTTGTTTTATTTTTTATGTTTATAAGCTTAAGTATTTTAGTTGGGATTATAACTCCTGCAGTTCGTGAATTTATGATTTCCAAAGATAATTTTGATTCCAAGCAAGCATTTTTTATTGCTGAATCTGGAGCTGAAGATATTTTATACCGAGTCAAAAATGGTTTTGATGTTGGAACAATTGGAATCGACAGGACGATATATTTAGATGATTCTTTTTATCCAATTCCGACTGACTATATAGATATTGGTGGAGGCCGTAAGATAATAACGACAACTGGAGATATTAATTCTAATCAACGAAAAGTTAGCTTAACCCTAAGTACTGCAACTGGTGTTTCTTTCAATTATGGGGTTTTGGTTGGTCAGGGAGGCATTGAACTTGATGGGAGTGGAACGATTAATGGAAATATTTATGCCAATGGTCCAATCACCGGGGATAGTTCGGCGATTATTACCGGAACTGCAATTTCAGCCAATAGCCCATCGATAATTTCAGATCAAACAAATGGAACAGGTATTCCAGCTCTCAATATTTCTTTTGGAAACAATAATGCAACTCAAGATATTGCTCAAAGTTTTCAAGTTGCAACTTCGAGTCCCTTAAACAAGGTCCAATTGTTCATCAGAAAAATAAGTACCCCCAGTAATGCTATCGTTAAAATTATGAATGATTCAAATGGCAATGTTGGCTCAACTGAAATTGCTAGAGGGACTTTGTCGGCAGCGACCGTCACAACAAATTATGGATGGGTTGAAATATCATTTACAACTAATCCACTTTTGGATACATCTAAAACATATTGGCTGGTGATTGACGCAAGTACTTCGAGTTCTAAATATTATGTTATTGGGGCTACGAATGATAATAGTTATTCAAATGGTATAAGTAAAATTGGAAGATTGGGAGGAACTTGGACTAGTACAGCTGGACTCGATTATTTTTTTAGTTTATTTCTTGGCGGAGTAAATGGTTCTATTACAGGAAACTCTGGTAGTCAGTGGAATCAGTTACACGTAGGAACAGTTTCAGGCACCGCTCAAGCCCATACAGTTAATTATACTAATTCTACGGGTAATATTTACTGTAAGAGTGGAACTGGTAATAATAAGGCTTGTATTGATCAGCCTGATCCAACTTACGTGGCTTATCCTGTTTCTGAGGCTAATATTGAGGAATGGAAAAATAATTCGCTTGCAGGTGGAACATATTCTGGTAATTATACTGTCGGTTGGGCTGGCGCAACCTTGGGCCCTAAAAAAATTGAAGGAAATTTAACTGTGAGCAGCGGTGGAACTTTGACGGTAACTGGGACCTTATGGGTAACAGGTAATATTATCTTAAATGGTGGCGCCGTAATTAAACTAGCATCAAATTATGGTACTAATGATGGAGTAATTTTATCAAATGGAACAATAACTGTAACAGGAGGAGGTCGTGCAACAGGCTCTGGAGTAAGCGGGAGTTATTTAATGCTTTTATCACTAGATGACACAGATAGTGCGATGACTATTTCAGGTGGAGCCGGGGCGGTTATTGCTTATGCTCCTTATGGAATGATTACTATTTCAGGTGGAGCCTCTCTAAAAGAGGCTACGGGATATAAAATGTTAATCGAAGGAGGCTCAAGTATTACTTATGAATCTGGTCTAACGAATAATAATTTTTCAAGTGGCCCTTCTGGTTCTTGGGGTATAGACAGCTGGAAAGAGGTAGAATAATAATAAATAAGGCTATTTATGCTATAATACACATATGCATAAAATTGTCGTAGCAAACTGGAAAATGAACCCGCCGTCTGAGAAAGAAGCGAGGGTTCTTTTTGGAAGTTCTAAGCAAATCTCTAAAAAATATAAAAATAGTAAAATTATTGTTTGTCCTCCATTTCCATTTTTATTTATTGGCTCAAAAAATACTAACAAAAGCTTTTTTCTCGGGTCACAGAATGTGGCTCCATTTTTAGATGAACCTTTAACAGGAGAAATTTCACCTCTGATGCTTAAAAATATGGGGGTTAGTCACACTATTGTCGGGCATAGTGAACGAAGACTACAAGGTGAGAACAATAAGGTTATTAATGAAAAAATACTAAATTTACTTAAATTTAAATTAATTCCAATCCTTTGTGTAGGGGAAACAAAAAGAGATAAAGACGGTTTTTATTTATCTTTAATCGGAGAGCAGATTAAAACCTGTCTTTTAGGAGTTTCGCGTTCAAATATGAATAATATTATCATTGCCTATGAGCCAATTTGGGCGATTGGAAGTAAGGCCGAAAGAGAAGCAACATTTACAGAATTCGTTGAGATAAAAATATATATTAAAAAAATTCTTTCAGATATATATGGAGGGAAAATTGCTCACAGTGTGCCTATTTTATATGGAGGATCTGTTAACCCAATGAATGCTTTGTCTTTTGTGCAAGAAGGGGAAGCTGATGGCTTATTAGTTGGAAGGGATAGTCTTAATTCTAAAAAATTTGAGGCAATACTAAAAGCAGTAAATTAATATGAAGTCAATAAAAGAATTAAAAAATTTGTCAGGTAAAAAAATAATCGTTAGAGTAGATTTTAATGTTCCGATTAAAGACGGTAAAGTTTTAGATGATTTTCGAATCAAAAAGACAATTCCTACGATTCTTTATTTACAAAAAAATGGGGCTAAAGTCATTATGATTTCTCACATAGGAAATAAAGAAAAAGATACTCTTCTCCCTGTGGAGAAAAATATTAATAAATATATTAAAAATTTTTCTTTTATTAAGACTTCAATTTTTTCTAATGAGACAGAAAAAAAAATAAATGAAATGAAAAAAGGGGATGTCGTTTTACTATCCCCTGCTTGTCCCAGTTTCGACCTGTTTGA
>CAZHIB010000024.1:0-9722 GCA_964532365.1 uncultured Candidatus Saccharibacteria bacterium | reverse complement strand
GAGTATGCTAAAGAAATAGAAATTTATTCAAGTAGTGCGTTTGAAAAAGACCAAGAATTTTTGAATAATTTAGGTTATGACTCTAAAAAAGCAGATTCAAATAAATCTGAAATGGAAACTCTTCTTTTGTTTAATTTACACGAAGTAAAGACAATATTTATGGCAGTCTGGGGATATAGTCAAATCGTCACAGAAGAGGAACTCTTGAGTGATGAATTTAAAAAGCATATTTTGTCTATGAATGAGGGTTTAAAAAGAATAGAAAAATTGCTAAAAAAAATTATTAAAGCTGAAAAACCGGATGATTTTAATGAAATTTTAGAAGTAGATATAAATACTGAAATCAAGAATATGGTTTCTTTTTTAGCTGAAGAAGCTAAAAATAAAAATATTGAAATTAAAATTGAGAGTGAAATAGGGAATGCTGATTTAATAAAAGTACATTTAGATAATTTTACATCCATTATTAATAATATAATTAGTAATGCTGTAAAATTTACAAACGAAAATGGTCTTATTTTGATTAAAATAAAGAAAATGTATAATTTTATTGAGATAAGTATAAAGGATAACGGGATAGGTCTTAAAGAGGATAAACTTTTAAATTTTTTTGAAAAACCAGGGGAGTCTACTCCTGGAACAAGAGGAGAAATTGGGACAGGGGTTGGAATGGTTACAAGCAAAAGAATTGTAGATAAAATGGGAGGAGATTTGAGGGTTGAGAGTCAAGGAGAGGGCAAGGGAACGACTTTCATTTTAACTTTGCCGATTGAAGGAAATAGTAAATAATAACAAATTAAAAAACACCACATTGTGGTGTTTTTTAATTATATAATGTTATTGTAATTCAACTCTTGGAATATAGCCCTTGCGTTTTGAATAAATCCAAAGAATGATTACGAGTATGATTATAACGATTGTTGGATGAATAGGTGTGAATATTTTTGCCATTTGCCATAAACTAACCCAATTAACTTCAACATAGCCATTTACAGTTTCGATATTGTTAGTGAATTGATCGTCTTGTTTATTTATATTTGTTAAATTATTATTTGAATTATTTATTAAGTTATCAAGATTTTGATTTTGGATTATATAAGCACTATTTTCATTTGCTAATTTTTGTTTTTGAGTAGTTTCTTGTTTTAATAGCGAATTTTCTTGAATTCTTAATTGGGCTAGAATACTTTCATCGGTAGTTTGACTAATAACAGTTCTGACGGCCGTAATTTCTGATTTTAAACGAGATAGTTCTTTATTGATAGTTGTAATTGTTTGAGTGTGTTTCGCCAGAAGATCACTTTTTTGATTTTGTAAATTTGCTAGTGTGTTCACAATACTACTAGTTTGTTGTTCTATATCTTGCTTTTGATTTAGAAGATTTTGGGATGAAATATTTTCGGTATATAGTTTATGATGAGTAATATTTTCAACTTGATCTTTAAATGATTCAAATTTACTTTTCGGCACCACAAAAGAAACCCTTCCGTATTTTTCTGAACTGTTTGAACTATCGACTCGACCATCTGATCCCTTGATAATATTTGTTACCTCTTGGATGACGTCGGCTACTTTTCTTGTTTTAATTTTTGCTGAGAAATTAGTTTTTAAAAACTCTCGGGTGTCGGTGATATCAGGTTGACCATAACTTCCATAATTACTAACGTTATTTGTGTTTATTCTTTTTTCTACTATATAATCATCTTTTGCTAATTTAGGGACCATTGGCACAGAATTATCACTAAGGTCATTTGTTGAATAATTAAGCCTAAAGCTATTCCTTAATAATGAGGACCCAATGTACACTATAATTAATAAAATCAAAACAATAACAGTAACTTTAACTTTTTTCTTTGATACTTTAATAACTTTACGAGTATCGATTTTTACTTCATGTATATTTTCTTCCATATAATAATATAAGTGACTTTTATAATGCTTATATTGTATAATTATTGTATAATAATGTCTAGATTATTAAATGATATTAATAAATATGAGGAATAAAAATATTTTAAATGGGGGATACATTGGGCTTTTAATGCTTTTAATTGGTGTAGCAATTATTATTTTTATTATATTTAGAAATGATATATTTTTGGGTCAAACATATAGTGTTGAAAAAGAAAGTAGTATTGAAAATAATAAGGAAGAAAATATGATTGATCAAGGGAATTATTATATTGGAGAGGCGAGGAAAGCAAAAGATTTACTTGAAGAGAATAGTAGACAGAAAATGGAGGAGGAATAAATATTTATTTATTATTTGTTTTGACTATTGCAAAAAATTAAAAATCAGGTAATATATATGTATTCTCATTATTAATTGTTAATTAGTAATTGGTAATTATTTCTGGGCCCTTAGCTATCTGTAGCACCCCGCGAGAGCAAAGTTTTAATGTTATTTGATTATGTGTGTCGTTAATTATTAATTATATGGGCCCTTAGCTCATCTGGTAGAGCACCTCATTTGCAATGAGGGGGTGGCAGGTTCGAGTCCTGTAGGGTCCACAGCGTTAAGAAAAACAGTACCTGCGTGCTGTTTTTTAGCTGTGGAAGGCGGAGTGATAATTTTGTCAGCAGACAAAATCACGAGCCAGGGTCGTGAAATTTTTGTTGTGACGACAACAAAAATATTCCTGACCACAAGTGGAAACCATGAAAGTACTTGAGTGCTTTCCGCACAGGACGAGAAAAGCTTTTCGTTATGAATTTGAATTTAATAATTCAAATTCATCGAAAAGGTATACTGTCCATGTAATGGAAGAGTCCTGTATTTAATATGAGCTGGGGTCGTGAGTACTTACATATTTTGTGAATACTTAGAGCAAAATATTTAGTAACTCGTGATACAAATAAAATTTGCATGCGAAGCATTCAATAAATAATGGTTGGCTCTGTGGGGTAAAAATAAACAAGCCCTCATCTATAAAAGATAAGGGTCTTGAGTTATATTTTCTCTTGGCTATGCCAATTACTGGAGAGAAACCAGTATTTATTCCTTTACAGAACTTCCTCTTTCACAAGAGGTGGGTATCCTAAAACTTTGATACCCAATTCTTTTCTTTCTTTGTCGCTCTTTATTTTCCGAACGACGTCGGTTGGTCTAATTGGTTTTCCTCCGAAAACTTCAGTTGAGACCAAAAATCTTTTTCTGTTCACAGAAATTTCTTCCAAAACCGAAGAAATTTTGTCAACATTGATTACTCGAAGAAATCCGTTCGGGAGTTCGTTGGTGTATTTTACCAAACTACCTCTTTTGGAGTTTCCCCAACAGTAGCCAATAAGGCCACCAAACAAGAAAGCAAAAATTGCTACTAAAGCTATCATAACTGTAAGTTTTGTGAGATAACAATAGGTCAAGCAAGGACAAAAGTCGTTGGTATCCTTATAGTTATCTCTGGTTTGTAAAAAGAACTTATTGCTGAGTATAGTATAGCATAATTGCTTGACAATGTCAAGTATTTATGCCATCATATAGATAGTTCTTTCTGTACGGAAAGATTGCTTTATGGCTCCAGAGTTATCTTTACCCTCTGTAAAATGTGTAAAGAAAAAAGTTCTTTTAAAAATATCGTACGATATGGAAACAACTATTGAGATTACAAATGGTCCCTCAAGGGAGGAATTGTTTGATGGTTTACGTCTTTTTTCTGAAAAAAGACTGGTCCCTTTTCTGGTACTCAAAAATGGAATGGAAAAGTATTTTGCTGGAATTATTCATTCTATTGAAGTTGGAGATGGAGGTGATCAATCATGGAACCTCACCTTTTCAGTAAGCGCTAAGTTCCTCTATGACGAATTTTTCGTTGAAAAAATAAAAAAAGAGGAATATGTGATAGCGCACAAGGTTGACTTTAATCATTTTAAACAACTTATTGAAGAAGGATATCCAATACCTGAATTACGAAAAGATTTGGTTAGGGTAAAAGTTTTTTACTCAACTAAAACTCGCAAAGGAACTATTATTGTTCCAGGGGTATTGTGTGACTCTTGTGAAGCTTTATCATATTGCAAAAAAGAATTGCGTGGTAAGGCCATTCAATGTTTTGGGTATTATTATAATGATGGGACAGAATAAAAAACAGATTATGAGAGAATTCTGGCACAGGTTTCTAACGGACCGCAGATGGTTCATTGGAACAATTATTGTTCTTTCTATCCTCTTTATGTTTTTGTGGCGACTTTTTGACCATGAAGGATTCGTAACTAGTATTAATAATTTCTTTCAGACAATCTGGGGAATAATTCAATCAATACTGGTACTTGCAATCGTAGTTCTTGGAATAAGAGTTATGCTCGGATATCGCCCATGGTGGATGGGTGGAGGAAAGAAAAAATAATGGAGGACACCACTAAGACCTCCCAGTGTTAACTTTTAAAGAGCCGTCATTAATTTGTCGGCTTTTAATTTTTATAAGTTTTTAAAAAAAACACTAGCGAAATATTCCACATATTTGAATCGCGAAAGTTTTAATCAAACCCTCCATCCGTCTCTTTTATTAATATATAAGTAAATTGACTTAGATGTATAAATAGTCCATACTGTATGTCTAATGAAAGTGTAGGCCTTTTGCCGAATAACGAGGCGTTAGGAGCCACGCCTACAACCTAGTTCTTTGGAGAGACTTTCATGGACAGAAGAGTAGTATTTATGACTACTCTTTTTTTATTTATCTTCTAGCATTCTTACTAAACACTCAACTTCTTTAGCAAATCTGTTCCAAAAACCAACTTGGAAGTTCACAATAAAATAATACCAAACATAAACAATAATTAATTAATAATTAAAAAAGGAAATAGATAGTTGCGATAGCCGCAATACTCATAAGAAAAACCGCTAACCAGCCTATAATTTTTTTGGAAATTGAATTTTTGTAATGGCCCATTATTTTGTGACTACTACTAATATAAACAATAAAAATAATGATAATTGGAGCAATTACGCCGTTAACAATTGCTGAATAAATTAAAGTTTTTATTGGATGGAGTCCCATGAAATTTGTAAAAATTCCAACTACAATGGAAAACATAATAATTAAATAAAAGGCTTTTGCTTTTTTGAATTTTCGATATAAACCTTCTTTCCAGCCAAAACTTTCTGAAATTGCGTAAGAAGTTGAACCTGCCAAAACAGGAACCGCCAATAATCCTGTGCCTACTATTCCAATGGCAAATAAAATAATCGCAAAACTTCCTGCAAAAGGAAGAAGGGCAAGTGCTGCGTCAGCGGCAGTATCAATATTGGTAATACCATTTACAAATAAAGTGTTTGCACAGACAGCAATAATAAAAAACATAATTAGATTTGAAAGAAACATGCCTGTCCAGATATCAGATCTCATCTTTTTAATTTCAGCCAGATTCGTCCCCCTGCGGGAATGAACGGTTGTTCTTCCTTCTGCGATTTCCTCTTCAACTTCTTGAGAAGTTTCCCAGAAGAAAAGATAAGGTGAAATAGTTGTTCCTAAAATAGCTGTAATTAAAAAAATTTGCTCCTTTGAAAAAGTAATGTGTGGAACAAATGCATGATAAAGTAAGACAGACCAGTCTATTTCTATCATGAAGCCAGTAATAATGTATGAAAAAAGGGTAATGACTAACCATTTGAGATAACGAGCATATTTTTTATAAGGGATAATTACAGGAAGAGTTAAACATATGATACCTATAAAAACAACTAAAAAATTAAAAGATATATAGGGTATAATAAGCTGAATTGCTTTAGCCATAACTCCCAAATTGGCTCCAATATTAAAAGCATTTGCAACCAAAAGTAAAACAGTAATAATTTGCAGAATTTCTTTTCTAAAAGAATGTTTAATATTTGCAGCTAGTCCATTGCCGGTAACAAGAGCAATACGAGCACACATTTCTTGAATTGTTATCATAAAAGGTAAAGTCCAAACAGATAACCACAAAAGACCTGTTCCAAACTGAGCTCCAGTTTGAGAATAAGTTGCAATTCCAGCTGGGTCATCATCGGCTGCGCCAGTAATTAAACCAGGTCCTAATTTTTTAATATAATTTTCTCCTTCTTCTAACAAGGACTCTTTTTTGGGTAAGATTGTTTCTACTGGGTATATTTTTTCTTCGGCCATATGTCATATTATACTTTTTATTATAATTTGATACAATATATGTACATGTCTTTAAACAAGCCAAATAAAATTCAAATAATTAAATATGCTCCACCACCACCCGATTTACCAACTCTTGGAAAATCAGATCCAAGCGAAGTGGTTTTTATTGGCCGAACTAATTATGTTGCGTCACTCGAAGAAAAGAAATTTGTTTTCGGTATTAAACGTATTGATCGTAGGCGTCATATGTATATTATTGGTAAATCTGGTGTTGGTAAATCAAAATTACAAGAATTAATGATCCGCCAGGATATTGCATATGGTCAAGGTGTCTGTGTTATTGATCCACACGGCGAGTTGATCGATGATATTTTAAATTTTATTCCCAAAGAGCGAATTGAGGATGTTTGTCTTATTGACCCAGGCGATATTGAGTATCCTTCATCATTCAATCCACTTTCTAATATTGATCCAACTTTTAAACACCAATTAACTCAAGGTTTGATTGAAGTTTTGAGGAAACAATTTGGAGCCAATTGGACTCCACGCTTGGAGCACGTTTTTCGTTTTACCGTACTTGCACTTCTTGATTATCCACATGCGACCATGAGAGGGATGATTTCGATGCTAACAGATCGAAATTATCGTCAGAAGGTGGTTGAATATATTGAAGATGACATGGTCAAACGTTTCTGGGCAATAGAATTTGCTGATTGGTCTGAGAAATTTGATACTGATGCTATTATTCCTTTAGTTAACAAATTAGGCCAATTTCTTTCTGATCCAATGTTGCGAAATATTTTTGGACAGAAAGAAAATAAAATTGATCTTGAAAAATTGATGAATAGTCAGAAAATTATTTTGATCAATCTTTCGAAAGGAAAAATTGGAGAAGAAAATTCTTCATTTTTTGGAGCTATGTTCTTAACAAAAATTAAACAGGCTGGAATGGCTAGAGCCAAATTGGAATCACAAGATCGCCATGATTTTTATCTATATGTTGATGAGTTTCATAATATAGTTACAGATACATTTGAGAATATTTTATCTGAAGCTCGTAAATATGGCATTAATCTTATAGTGGCTCATCAATATGTTGGGCAACTTTTACCTAAAGTTCAACAGGCCGTTCTTGGAAATGTTGGTTCTATAATTACTTTTCGAGTGGGAGGTGATGATGCGGTAAAACTCAAATCAGATTTTTCTCCAATTTTTGATGTTAAAGATATGATTAATCTGGGGGTTGGAGAATTTTTTATTAAAATGACTATTGATGGAGAAAGTTACGATCCATTTTCAGCTGAGACTCTTAAGGTTTTACCGGCTACTCATACTTCTTATCGTAAGGAAATCTTAGATGCTTCTCGTCGCAAATATGCTATCTTGGCCGGAGAAGCTCAACGCTTAATTGCTGAAGAAGAAGCAACGATTATTAGATCAGCTCAAGAAAAAGCAGCAATTGTTGGTAAGAATAAAAAAGATGAAGATGATGAAGGAGATAAAAAATCTAAAGAAAAGATAATAAAAGAAGAGAAGGGAGGTGAACCACTTATATAATTAATAACTACTGATTACTAATTAAGAATTGAGAAAAGTTTAAATTAACATTTCCTGTAGACATGTTCGTTTTTTTAATGTTAAAATAATAAGTAGTAAGGGTCGAGTTGAATAAACTTAATAATCTCAATATTTATGGTATTCATTTATACAACATGCAAAGACATGGATGAAGCTAAAGAGCTTGGGAAATTAATTATTGACAAAAAGATTGCGGCTTGTGTTGATTTTTGGCCTATATCTTCTTGTTATCAATGGAATGGAGCTTTCCAGTGTGTTTCTCATGCCATGCTTTTAATTACTACTTTTGAGTCAAAAATTGATCAATTAAATCAAATCATCTCAGATAATCATACTTATAGCACTCCTCTTATTGCTGGTGTAGATGTCAGGCGAATAAATCATCCATATAAAGAATGGATGATGGAAGTTATTGAATAATTTATGATAAATAAAAAAGTAGCAATTTTTGGCGTATTCGATGTCATTCATGAAGGGCATTTATTTTTTATAAAAGAAGCAAAAAAACAAGGCAATCAACTTGTGGCTATTGTGGCACGCGATGAAGTTGTTAAAATTCTGAAAGGTAAATTGCCAACCCTAGACGAGAAAGAGAGGATAAATGAACTTTTAAAAGTTGAGGATATTGATTTAGTTTTACTTGGTGACCCTGAAATGGAAACATATAATACTTTAAAAGAAGTTAATCCAGATATTATTTATCTTGGTTATGATCAAAAAGAACTTCTTAATAATATTAATAAATTTATTAAAATAGGTCATTTACCTAAAATGGAAATTATAATTGGCCAGCCACATAAACCAGACATTTTTCATTCTTCAATATTAAATAAATAGAAAATTCCAGCAAGGCTGGGAAATATGAAAAAACGCACGTCCTTAGAAGTGACATGCGTTTTATTTTGTTTACTGCCGGAGAGCTAGCTAATTATTGGTTTTTTCAAAACCTTTTTTAGGGGCCCTCTTTTTTTATCGTTAATTTTTGTTTTTGTTGACTCCTTAATGGAGGACGTTTTTATAATGCGATGTTTCGCACCCTCGGTTACCGTCTTATCTTTTGGCGGAACGATCATTAGTAATCTGAAATCCGGTATTTTTTCTCCTTTACCATCATAACTTTTGATGGAGGTTGAGTTTGCCATAATAATGGCCAGCGGAATAGAGATAGTTTGATCATAATAGTCACAAGACAAGATTGGAAGTTCAACAAGACAGCTTTTTGGGCCTTCGCCTAAAGCTGTTATGCTCACACTTAAAGCTATGAGCATCATAAATAAATTCATTGGCCCTCCTTTCTGTATACTAATTAAAAAAGAATCACTACTAAAATAAAAATAGTCTGGGTAATTTTTTTTATTTTATCTTTCCCCGACCACCTCCTTTCTTTTTTGTTTAATTTTATTCTATTTAATTATAGTTTTTTGTCAAGAGGAATTTTTTGAGAATACGTTTTTTAACTCCAGAAATAATTATCATATTTATTAAAATTAAATAAATAGGGAAGGCTAAGTTTAAGAATATGAAATTGGCAATAATTAAAAAAGTAATTATTTGATTTAAAATACCAAAAGCATATGGAGCTATATGTTCGCCAGCATTTTCTTTCCAGCTTTTTATTATAGTTGGGATGCTGGCAAATAAATCAGCTAGGATTGCAAAAGAAAGAGATAAGATACCATTTTTAGTTGTGATCCAGATTATAATAGCGATGAAAGAAAGAACTCCGCACAGAATATCAAATTTCGATATTTGGCTATAAAATTTTTTATTAAAAAATAAAAATATAACAACAATAAGAGGCCCAAAGCTAGCCATAAAAGTTGAAGCCAAGAGGGGAATACTAATTCCTGATTTATAATTAATATAAACTCCAACAAGAGGAGCCATAGACCAAAAGATCCAGGAGATAATATTTGGTCTAGTTTGGCCATAGATAATATCTTTTAGATAATAAAAAATACCCCAAAGGCCAAAAATTATTGTTAGATAAGCAAAATATTCTGGAAACATAATTAAAATTATAGCATAAAAAAGAGCTGACTAATGTCAGCTCATAAAACA
>CAZHIB010000023.1:0-9821 GCA_964532365.1 uncultured Candidatus Saccharibacteria bacterium | reverse complement strand
TAACAGCCTTTTCTTTTTGGCTTATTTTTTCTTCAAGATTTATCAAAGACATTGAGGTGTTTTGGTTTTTATGCTTAATAATTTTTAAAAATAAAAGGAAAAAGACAACTATTAACAAGAAAGTAAAAATCGAGAGAACTAATTTAAAAATTGTGTTTTTTCCATTCATATTAATTTTATTTTAATTTCATTAAAATACTAAAATCTAAATCATTTTTTTCAAGAAAATTTGAAATTGGTAAATCAACCATTGAATAATTACCACTGTTCTCAAGATTCGTTTTAAATAGTCTTAAATCATCTCGACTTTTAGCAACTCCGTTAATTTCAAGAGCAGATTCCTCTGCTTCTTTGTTGAATAAAATCCGAGAAAATGTTATTCCTGAGTTTCGGTTTATTAACACTTTCTCTAAAATATCTTCGGTAAATTCTCTTTCACTCTTCCTTTTATCTAAAATGGTTAATTTTGAATTTATGTCTGGGATAATTTTATCTATATCATTTTCTATCAACCCTATGTTTTCCTTGTTGAATGTTTCAATTTTTTCATTTATTAAACCTTCTTGTAATCTTGAAAGAAAGAACGATGGAAACAATAGAAAAATAGCAAATACTCCAACTAAAGAGGCGAGGTTAAAAAATATAATGAAAAATCTCATCCAATATTCTCTACAAAGAATCTTTTTTTCTTTGTCTGGTAGAACATTTATTATTGATCCGGGATTTTCTAGATAACCCCCCATTGATAAACCTAAAACCGTGGCATAGCCAAGCGACTCTTCAAAAGTCATTTCAGGGACTAGATTTTTAGTATTTAAAATATTGACCCAAACATTCGCGTTTTCTACTTTTATTTTTAAGCTTAATTCTAAATATTGAGCTAGCCCTGTTAAATTGGCATTTCCACCACAAAGAACTATGCGTTTTATTTGTTCGTTTCTTATAACACCACCATGACTATCCCAATATATAAATTGTTTATTTAATTCATCTCGAAGGACAGAAATTCCATTTAAAATTACAGAAAATATATCTTCAGCCTTCGAAGTAGTACTGAGTCCATATTCTTGTTTCTTTTTTTCAGCTTCCTCAAATGGTATAGAGTAAGTTTTAGCAATCATATTAGTTAAATCAACTCCTCCAATTGATAAAGTCGTAGTTAAAAATGTCCGACCATTTTGATAAATAGAAACTCCAGTTCTAGTGTCTCCAAAATCAACTATCATAACTGGACTTGTCTCCCCAGTCGGGACAACGGCGCGAGCAATAGCTTGTGCTTCTATTTCGAAAGTGATTGGAACCAATCCTGCTTTATTAAATACTGAAATATAACTTTCAATAATAACACTAGAAATTGAAACAACTTCAATTAAAATATTTTGACCATCATCCCGAATAACATCATAATCAAAAACAACATCAAGTGCCTTAAGGGGAATATATTCTTCAATTTGAAGGAGAATCACATCTCTTAAATCTTGATTATCTGTTTTCGGAACTGATAAAGTAAAAAGGTACATTTGCTCTTCTGGGAGAGAAACTCTAATAAAATGAAGTTTATTTTTTTCTTTAATTTTTTTTAAAATAATAACAAGCTCATCCTCTTTTTCAATCTTACCAGAAACAATGACTCCTTCAGGAATTTTTTCTTTACCATATCTCCCTAAAGAAATCCCTTGAGAATTTTTTATAAGTTGACCATATTTAATAGATTGATCAGAAATATCAATCGCAAATGAATCCATCGTTAAAAATGCTGGAGCTGGAAAATAGTGACTAAATAATTTCTTCATTATTATTTTATTATACGACAATAATTGATTATATAAAAGACCTCACTAAAAATTTAGCTTTTATCTAACTCTACTTCCTGGATTAACTTCAACTTCGGGGACAAGAAAAACTGGCTTGCCTTCCAGTCCGTCCATCGCCATCAGCATTCCCCTACTTTCATAACCTTTTATCATCCTTGGCTCTAAGTTTACAATATATAAAACTTGTTTATTAATTAAAACACTAGGGTCTGGATAATATTCTTTTAGACCTGACACTATTTGTCTTAACACTTTGTTTCCATCTTTATCTGTTTCATTAAAATCAATCTGACAACATAAAAGTTTATCAGTTTCTGGCACCGCTTCCACTTCCCTAATCGTCCCAACTCTTATATCCATTTTTTTAAATTCTTCATATGACACGTAATCCATTTTTTTAGTATATCACAAAAATTTTTAATTTTTTTGATTTTTTTTATCTAAATATCTCTGTAAAATTAATGCCGCAGCCGAATCATCTATCTTTTTATTCCTTGCTCCTCGAGAAGTCACCTCTTTGGCGACTTTCCGAGCATTATTTTTATCCTTACCACCATTCCCTCGGGCAAACATTGAAGTCATAAATTCTTTTTCAAAATAAATCGGCAAATCAAGCTCAACCTCTAAATTTCTCTTAAACTCCTCAATACTACCCATAATTTTATTTGGTACACCCGACATATCACGAGACTCTCCAAGTACAATAGCTGAAATTTCTTCAACTCCACAAACATTATGAATATTATCCACAAGTTCCATGTCGTTTTTTATAATTTTATATGGAAAAGCAATCATCCCTTCTTCGTCGGAAAGTGACAATCCCACTCTTTTAGAACCATAATCTATTCCTAAATATTTCATATTAATTAAGTATTAGGCCTCTAGAAACTAGCAACTGGAACCTAATTTATATTACCATAATTGCTTAAAAAAGTTAGTTTTGTTAAAATTTATGTATTATGACAAACACATTTATAAATGACAATGTATGGTTTCTAATATTATCAGTCGTTTGGGTTTTACCTTGGAAGGGCTATGCTCTTTGGACAGCTTCTCGAACAAGAAACAAAAGATGGTTCATTGCTCTTTTAATCATCAATACTTTTGCAATTTTGGATATTTTTTATCTATTTTATATAGCCAAAAAAACTCCTAAGGATATTGCTAAAATTTTTAAATCAAGAATTTAAAATAAAAATGAGCCTGACGGCTCATTTTTATTGATAGTCAAAAACTTGAAAAAAAGGCTAAAATAAAGTAATGTGTATTCGGAAGCGTGGCTGAGTGGTTTAAGGCACTTGTCTTGAAAACAAGAGACCGTTTACGCGGTCCGTGAGTTCGAATCTCACCGCTTCCGCCAAGAAAACTTAGTATCGGCATGACCCACATGCCTCAAAAGCTTTATGAATGACATAACCAACACAATCAAAGAACTCGAACTTTCGCTTCTAAAACCCGAGATACGGTCTTCGAGAGAAGCGCTTGATAAGTTGCTTGCCGATGACTTTGTTGAATTTGGAACTTCGGGCAATAAGTACACAAAGGCAGATATTCTCGAAAGACTCCCAAATACCCTTGAAAGGGTTAAATATACGGTGAGTGACTTTTCAGTAGAAATGTCATCAGAAGATGTGGTAGTTGCAAAATTCAAGACAGAAAGAACTACGGACGATAAAGATAAGGTTATTTCGCAGAGAAGCTCACATTGGAGAAAAACTGATATGGGATGGCAGATGTTTTTCCACGAAGCCACTCCGATTGGCTAGTCTTGTAAAAGTGCGACCCCGACCCGAGTGTCTAGATTCGCATACCCAAAATGCGCTAGAATACCCTTACAAGGCTTCAACGTGTAGGTACTTAACTCACGTAGCCCGCCCGAAATACTTGTTATCGGCAGACCCGAGTATCTAAACGATGGGTATTAAGCTAAAATATATACATGGGAACATATGACGCAAAAACTGAAGACAATAAATGTATCTTCTGCGAGATAGTCTCGGGGATTATTCCGACTTCCAGTTTTTGGGAAAACGATGAATTTCTGGCATTCCTTTCAATAGACCCGAACACTGAAGGATTTTCATGTGTGATTCCTAAACAACATTTCGGTAGTGATGTTCTTAAGATGCCCGATAAAGCCTTGCAAAAATTCATTTTGGCTGCGAAAGAGGTCTCAAAACTTCTGGAAGACTTCTATTCAGATGTCGGGCGAGTTGGTTTAATTATGGAAGGTACTGGTATCGACCACGCACATATTAAGCTTGTGCCGATGCATGGCACCGAACATATGAAGCGTGGTGAATGGAAACAATATCTCCCTGAACAAGAACATTGGTTTGATAAATATGAGGGATGGATTTCTTCGGCAGGAGGCCCTAACACCGATCGAGAAAAACTAAAAGAGCTCGCAAGCCAATTAAAAGCATTCGCGATCCGAGTGCCTCAAAGTAACTAAAGAGAAATCGTTAAAACACCCTTACGGTGTCTCGTCACTCTAGTACTTAACCCACATGGCCCGCAATAAAATAACGAACCCGATGTGAAAACATTGGGTGATTTATTTTATAGGAGAGTGGTGAATTCGAACCGAGAGCTTGCGAAGCCCTCGACAGCGGAAGCGAACAAGCAAACTGCTTTGCTTGCGTGCGAGATTCAAAAAGCGTAATCGCGATCTCACCATTTCATCCTCACCTAAAACTAGCCATCCTGGCTCAAAAAATGCTAAAATAAAATTATGGAATCAATATTAAAGTCGGATATATTTTTCTTTATTACTTCTATGTCAGTTGTGGTTTTTACTTTATTTTCATTAGTAGCTTTATATTACTTTATAAAAATACTTAGAAATTTTTATAAAATATCAAATATATTAAAAAAATATACTGAAAATACAACAGATGAATTGGGTAATATTGGGGAACATATTAGACAAAGTAAATTATTTACTTTCTTTTTCGGCAAAGAAAAAGTTAAAAAAGAGCCTGAAAAGAATTCTAAGAAATCCATATAAATTATTATTAATTAACAAAAAAAATATTTGTCCCATTAGAAATTTTTGAGGAAATAAAATTAACAAAAACCTTAATAAATGTTTTAAATCGGGCAAATAAAAAATATATGAGAAATAAAATTTCTAGTGGGATGGTTAAAAAAAATACAACAGGGCAAACAGCCAAAAATAAAGGGGTAAGTACAAAGACAATTATTGGGATTGGGGCTGGGGTCGCGGCACTTTCGGCAGCTGCTTATGTTTTATTTGGACCAAATGGTAAAAAAAACCAGAAAGCCATTAAGGGCTGGACAATAAAAATGAAAGGAGAAATAATTGAAAAGTTTGAAAATGCCAAAGAATTAACCGAGCCAGTTTATCATAATATTGTTGATAATATTCAAGCTAAATATGCTAAATTAAAAAACGTTGATCAACAAGAATTAGAAAAAGTAATCACTGAAATCAAAAAGCATTGGAAAGCAATCCAAAAAGAAGCTGGGACAAAAAAATCAAAAGTCACAAAGAAAAAATAGCATAAAAAATTCCTCCACATGGAGGAATTTTTTATGCTATGATAGATGAATGAATTTATATGAACAATCAATAGAACGACACAAAAAAAATGCGGGTAAACTAGAAGTGCGAAGCAAAGTCCCCCTTCTAACAAAAGAGGATTTATCTTTAGCTTATACTCCTGGAGTCGCCGGGGTTTGTTTGGCGATCGCAGAAGATAAAAAATTAATTCACTCTTTAACTTTGAAAAGAAATACTATTGCCATTGTAACTGACGGATCGGCCATTTTGGGATTGGGAGATCTCGGTCCTCATGCTTCAATTCCTGTCATGGAAGGTAAGGCTTGTATATTTAAAGAATTTGGTGGGGTTGATGCTTTTCCGATTGCTCTCGATACCAAAGATACTGAGGAAATTATTAAGGCTGTCAAACAAATTGCCCCTGTCTTTGGAGGAATTAATCTTGAAGATATTTCAGCTCCGCGTTGTTTTTTAATTGAAGAACGATTACGAAAAGAGCTGGATATCCCTGTCATGCACGATGATCAATGGGGAGCGGCAACTGTCACTCTGGCGGCCTTAATTAATTCTTTAAAAATCACCGGACTTGATAAAACAAAAGCAAAGATTGTTATTTCCGGAGTGGGCTCAGCTGGAGTTGCAACCGGACGATTACTTCATGAATACGGAATTACTAATACTGTTTTTTGTGATAGTCATGGAATTATAAATACCAATAGAAATGATCTAACTAAAGAAAAAATTGAATTACTAAATGGTAGTGTTCATAAAAACATTGAAGGAACTCTAGTTGAGGCCATCAATCAGGCCAATGTTTTTATTGGTTTATCAAAACCAAATATTCTAACTTCTGAAATGGTAAGAAGTATGGCTGAAAAACCTATTATTTTTGCCCTAGCTAATCCTAACCCTGAAATCACACCCGAGCTGGCCATCTCATCAGGTGCTTATATCATCGCGACTGGCCGTTCGGATTATCCAAATCAAATCAACAATTCACTTGTTTTTCCGGGAGCTTTCAAGGCTATGCTCGATAATCAAATCCCCCAATTTGAAAATAAAATTTTTCTTGTTATTGCCGAAGCCCTAGCAGGTATGATAAAAAATCCCTCGCCAGATAAGATAATCCCAAATATGTTTGATGAAGGAGTTGCCAGATCTGTTTACCAGGCTGTCTCTTCCCTTTCTAAGTAAATAAATGATATAATAAAAAAATGGATGAAATTAAATTAAACACAATAAATTGGACTGTTCCAGAATATTCTCATAAAGAGCGCGAGAATGATTGGTTTTGGACTATTGGACTTATTACAATAATAGCTTGTGGAATCGCAATATGGTTACACAATTATGTTTTTGCTATTTTTCTTTTAATTTCTGGTGGCAGTCTAATTTTATTTACTCTTCGTCATCCTCAAAATATAACTTACACAATCGAAACAAAAGGCCTTTCTATGGGTAAGGATTTATACCCTTGGAAAAGTTTAAAAAGTTTTAACATTAAAAATATTGAACATGAACCATATGCTAAGTTGATGATTGAAACAAGTAAATATTTTCTTCCTATTTATACAATTCCTGTTCCGAAAGAATTAGAAACTCAAATAAAAGAAACACTTCTGCTCGTCTTACCTCGGTCTGAAGTTGATGAATCAAGGTCAATGATTTTCATGGAAAAATTAGGGTTCTAAATAAAAATCGCTCAAAAGAGCGATTTTTATTTTACTTGCAGTTATATAATCAATAGTGTAAATTAAAAGAGTTATTGGTCCCGTCGTTCAATGGATAGGACGTAACTTTGCGGAAGTTATGATGTAGGTTCGATTCCTACCGGGACCACGTTATAAAAAAGAGTGCCCTTGGCACTCTTTTTTTATAGTAATGATTAATTGTTAATTAAGCATTCACTGTAGCTGAAACAGATTCAACTATTGTTGTTGGAACAATTCCAGCAACATTAGAAATGACAATTCTTTTTTGCCCAGTTGTATCTGTTGTGACATTCACTGTCAAAGTAAATCTTCGTGTTTGCCCTTCATAGACAGTATAAACATTTCCTGAGAGAGATGCATTTGAAGATAATGAGGCACTTGAAGAATTAGTTCCATTTCCTGAAATTACAAAATCAAGGTCGATTAAATCTTGAGAAGCTGATCCTTGGTCATTAAAGACACTTCTATCTATTTCTAAGTCTTCCCCTATAGCTGTTACATCAAAGACAAGGACAAAATCTCGGCTGGTATTGTTTTGATTTGTTGAAACAGAATTTGAGCTTACAAATGCAATATCAGCTCCATTTACAAACAATGTTTGATTGTAACCGTTAGCTCCCCCTGTAAAATTCATAACCTCATTTCCATTCGAATCTTCAGCACTGATACCATTTTTATCAACACTTGCTCTTAAAGTTTCGCCCGAGGAAAAATTTCCATCTTGTTTCAAAACCCTTGCCACGATTTTTAAGTTTTCTGATTTACCTTCATCAATCTCAAGTTCATCATAAAGATCAAAAGTTACTGTTTGAGAAGTTGCACTGTTAAATGAAGTTATGTCTGAAAGAACAGTATTACCTCTCATTAATTTTAAATCAGCAAGAATTTTGTTAAGATTTGCAGTTCCTGACACCAAATCAACATCAATTGATTCTATAACCATGTCAGTTGATTGAGCCTCAAATCGAAACTCTAATAAATTAACATTATTAGTAGTTGAAAATTCATTGACCTGAATACTTCCTTCATCTGGATTATTCGAACCTAAGGAAATTCGAAGCCTAACATCTCCAGTCTGTGTCGCATCAACAAAAGTAATTCCGTGATTAGATGGTTTCCCAGATGTTATATTGATTTTTGATCCATAGGTCATCGAGCTCCCTTGCCCATCTATAAATCGAATATTCTCAATCCCCACACCCCAGTCTGCATCCATGTCATTACTATCAATACTATTCAAGGCTTTAAATACTACATAGAAAGTTTCTCTGTTTGAAAGACCTTCTCTGACAATAGCATTATTGAGTGTAATATTTCTTGTATAAGTATCGCCATCTCGAGTCATTATGGCTGGATCAAATGAAGCAATTTCTTTATTGCCCATCAATAATGAAATCTTGTCCATATAACGATCTGGTCGACGATTCGAATTAGCCGTATTATTATTTTCAACAACAACTCGTAGGTTTGTTAATTGAACATCTGAATCTTGGGCTTCCACTCGAAAAGCTAAGACTTTTTCAGTTTTTCCTTCTGCTACTTCTGATTCCACGTCAATTGAAGTTGAAGAAATATTAATATCTCCAGCGCCACCTTGTAGTGGTTCATTTGGATTTGGAGTTATTACTCCACTGTCACACTTAACACCTGTAATTGGACTATATCCTTGAGTACTCGTGCACCCATTCGGCAAATTCACGACTCCCGAACAAGGCAATCCAGTTGTCACACTAAAATTACTCCCAGGGTAACAACCGGCAGGTAGATTCACTCCTCCTGAACAAGGCAATCCAGTTGTTGAACTATATCCAATACTTGAACTACAGCCAGCAGGATAAACATTATTTGTAATAGAACTTAGCCAAGCCGCTCTCGACATTGGGCCAAACACTCCGTCTGGGGTTAAGCCCTTCGCCATTTGCCAAGCAATAACTTTTGCTTGAGTCATTGGACCAAAGGCTCCGTCCGGAACCGCCCCAACAACAGTTTGAAGGCACTGAACTTCTGGTCCTCTTGCCCCAATTCTTAAAGTAGATGTAATTGAACAGTCAGCTGAAACTTTATTTACCGAAACAATAAAAGTCCCCACAAACATAAAAACTGCAACTATAATACCTAAAAGAATTTTTTTATTTATATAATTAGTTATTTTTTTCATTTTTTTATATAATTAGTTTATTAATTAATAATATTTTAATTCCTATATTTTAGATCGACTTTTACATAGGACATATATAAGACCGATTAGAAACGAAAAAGTGACACTTTCCCAACAGACTTATGTATGTCATATTTTAGATAGATGATTGTCATATATATGAAACAAGTAGAAAAAAATAAAGAAATATTTATTAAGGCGTATGATGATCATTCTGATGCTATTTTTCGGTACTGTTTATTTCGTGTTTTTGACCGAGAAAAAGCCAAAGAATTAATGCAAGAAACCTTTACAAAAACCTGGGAATATATTATTAAAGATAAAGGGAAGATTGATAATATAAGAGCCTTTTTATACAGAGTCGCTCACAATATGTGTGTAAATGAAATTATAAAAAATAAAGCATATTCACTGGATGAAATGAGCGAAAAAGCCGGTTTTGATCCTGAAGATAAAAATATACGAGCACTAGAAGATGAGACAGAAATCAAGATTTTAATAGAAAAAATACAATTACTAAAACCAAATGAAAGAGATTTATTAACGATGAGATATATAAATGATTTAAAAGTTTCTGAAATCGCCAAAATCCTTAATACCTTACCAAATAC
>CAZHIB010000022.1:0-9853 GCA_964532365.1 uncultured Candidatus Saccharibacteria bacterium | reverse complement strand
GCTCCAGATCTCTCAAACGTGTTTAGATTATCAGCTTTGTTTTTGTTGGTTAATACGTTAAATGGAATTCAATTAGGAGCTTTATCTGGCTTTGAAGGTTTTAAGTCAATTTCTATTATTAATATCATTCGTGGTTTATTATATTTTCCATTTACGATCGCTGGCTCTTGGTTTTGGGGGTTGGATGGAGTCATTATTGGTACACTGTTGGTTTCTATATTTTTATTTGTTATTAGCCAATATTTCTTAAGAAAGAAATGCGAAGAAAACGACATCACTTTTACTTTAAGGCCTCAAAAGATTTCTGACTTTTCAGTATTGTATAATTTTTCTATACCGGCTTTTTTATCTGGAATTATTGTTGGTCCAGCTACGTGGATTGGAAATGCCTTATTAGTTAACCAGCTAAATGGGTATGAAGAAATGGGCTTTTTTAATGCTGCGAATCAATGGAGGACTGCAATTCTTTTTTTTCCAGGTATTCTTACACAAGTTGCAACACCAATACTAACAAATTTATATGGAGAAAAACAATCTACAAGTTATAAACATTTGATCATCGGAAATTTGTTGTTAACTCTTATCGCATCAATAATAGTAAGTTTGCCTATATGTCTTTTTTCAAAATTTATTATGTCAAGTTATGGAAATGAATATTCAGAAAAATATTTAGTGCTTATTGTGGTTGGAGTTACCACTATACTAACTTCTTTTGCAAGTTCTTTAGGTCTAATTTTGGTAAGTTTGGGAAAATTGTGGCAAGGATTTATCATAAATAGTTTGTGGGCAATTTTTTTTGTTGGTTTTTCAAACTATTTTGTTAGAGATGGTGCATTAGGTTTATCGTTATCGTATATGTTCTCTTACGTTATTCATATGTTTATTTTGATAGGTTACTCTATCTTCTTGTTTAGAAAAATTGACCGCTCACTTACTTATAAACAAACAACTTAGATAATTAAACCCTAGGCGTAAAATATGAATCCAAAAACCGTACATATTGTCACAGTATTTCCATACCCCTTTGGTGGTGGAATAATGTCTCACATTGAATTACTTATGAAAGGGTTGGAAGAACAGGGTGTAACCTGTTTATTAACATCAAGTAGTGATATCAATCGATTTGTTAAATTATTTTTCATAAAATTGCCATCCAAAATTGTTTCATTGTATTCTCACGACCTTGCTGTAATTATGCTAAATGAGTTAACATCATTCTTTTTGGCAGTTAAAATTTGGTTCAGTGTTATTAAAAACCCTAACCAAATAATAAATCCACAGTCTGTTTATTGTACTCCGTGGATATTTAGATTTCTTAGTTCCCAAAAAATAGAAATAGTGCTGACAGTCCATGGATATGCGACTTTTGAGCCAATTAGCCAAGGCTATGTAAATGAAAACTCAAGAGCTGCGCAGTATTATCAGAAAATTGAACGAAGATCTTATGACAGGGTAAATAGAATCATCACTGTTGATCACAGAATTCACGATCATATTATTTCGTTTGGAATTTCGTCCTCAAAGATTTTTGAAATTAAGAATTTCCTAAATCCTTATTCATTTAAGACAAATCCAGATGTGTATAGAAGGAAAGAAATTCTTGAAAAGGAGCTTGGTATTAAAGAACAAGATCCTTTGATATGCCTGTGCCCACGGCGATGGGTGCCTAAAAATGGTGTTGAATATGCAATTATGGCTTGGAAATACGTTGTGTCAGACGCTTTAATAGATAAGCCAATATTCTTAGTATTAATTGGGTTTGGACAGGATGAAGAAAAATTAAAAAAATTGACTGAGGAATTAGATTTGGGAAAAACGGTCGTTTTTAAAGGAAAAGTAAACCATGAATCGATGCCAGATTATTACTCATATTCTGATGTAGTTATTATTCCCTCAATACATATTGCAAATGTCGAGGAAGCAACCTCAATAGCCGCACTTGAAGCTATGTCAGCAGGTAAGGCGACCATTGTTACTAATGTGGGTGGTTTAAAAGAACTGGTAGTTGATGAGGACAATGGTTTAATTGTTCCAGATAAAGACCCGAAAAGTTTAGGGGATGCAATAAAAAAAGTGTTACTAAATCCTGATTTGAAGGAAATGCTTGGTGAGCGAGCTAGGAATTACATAATTGAAAATCATGATTATCGTCAAGCTACGAAAAAATTTTTAAAAATCTATTTTTATAATGAAGAATAAAAAAGTAATTTTAGAAGTCCAAGGATATACCAGTGGCGGTAGTGCTACACATACTTTTAATCTTTCAAAATTCTTAAAAAAATCAGGATTTGATGTTTATTTAGCCTGCCCACCTGGTTCTTATTCAAGCGAGTTTACGGTTCATGGTATTAAATCATATGATGTCCAATTAAAAGGAAAATTTGATTTCCAATCCATTCAAAGGCTATGTGAGATCTCAAAAGAGATTGAAGTTGATATTATCCATACACATTGTCGAAACGCTGACCTGGCGGGATTGATTTGTTGTGCACTAAACCCAAATATTATCGGTCTAACAACATTGCATGGGTGGTTTGGCAATGAAACGGGGATTAATGGCGGATTTGAGGTTAACCCATTTTTTCATTCATTATTTTTAAAACTGTTTGCGAAAAGAATTATAGCAATCTCTGCGGCTGTAAAAGACCATGCAATACAAAATTATAAAATTCCGGCTGAGAAAATCAATGTTGTGTACAATGGGACAGATGAAAAGCTGTTTGATCTTACAAATAAGATAGATGCTAGACATCAACTAAGGGAAGATTTGGGGGTCGACGAAAAAACTATCTGTATTTCCCATGTTGCAAATTTATATGCCTCAAAGCGGCATGATATATTTATCGAAATGGCAAAGCAGATAATCAATCGTGGTAGAGAAAATATTCATTTCCTAATTGTTGGAGATGGTCCTGAAAGTAGCAAATTAAAGAAACTGACCAAGGATCTTTGTTTAGAAACTTACATTCATTTTCTTGGAAATAGATCCGACGTTCCAAAAATTTTACTTGGCAGTGACCTTGCAGTAGTTTGTTCTCGATGGGAGGGTTTTGGAAGAGGAGTTGTGGAGGCTTATGCCGCAGAAATCCCAGTTGTGGCTGTTAGGGTCGGTGCTATTCCAGAGCTTATGACTGGGAAAATGGGCGATTTGCTAATTGAAGAACCTAATCCAATTCTGTTAGCCGAGAAAATTTTGTTTTTATGCGAGAACCCATATCTTTTGTTTGAATATGGTGAATTTGGAAGAAATTTATTCATTGAAAAATTTACTAATACTGATTTTGAAAAAAATTCTTTGCAGGTGATAAATAGCCTATTTTAATGTTTTGAGGTGGAGAGATTTCAAAAAATTAAGGGCAATGGGATACTTTAGAGTATGAACAATTTGTATGATTTGTTAAATGCGAGAAAAGAAATATTAATATTAATTTCATCGATATTTATTGGTGTTGCTTTTACAATTCTATTACAATCTTCTAGTTACAAAATTATTTTCATCGGAATTTCTATTTTCTTATTACTGATTGCAGTTAAAAAACCGATTATCAATTATCTATTGATTTCTTCTTTAATCATTCTTATATCCCCTGAGTTTGGAGATCAGCAGCAAACAGAAGTTATTGCGGGTTATTTATATGATAATCTGTCCACAGTTATAAAAATATCGCCAATGGAGCTTTGGCTTTTTGTTAGTACCGGGTGTCTTCTTCTTACAAACAATATTCCAATTCTGCCTAATAAAATTTCAAAGGCTATGGTTATTTTTTTCGCCATCACCACACTAGGTTTATTGTTAGGCATAATTAATGGAAACTTCAACGATGGTTTGCGAGAATTCCGCCCAATTCTCTTTTTGTTTATGTCATTTCTGTATACTTTGCTGATTTTTCGACGAGCAAAAGATTCTACGCAAAAAAGAATTTTTTCAATTCTGTTTGTTGTGATAAGTATTAAGGCCATTCAAGGATTATTCTTATTTTTCATTTTGCGATCAGGTTATTGGTATAAAGGGTTCCTCCGGGTTTTTGGAGGAGTGGAATTGTTATTTTCATTATGGTTTGTAATCTTTGCAATTATGATGATTTCATTTGGATACAAAATAAAACTAATCGGTTTATTCGCGCTCATAGTCAATTTTTTGATTTGGGTATTTTCATTTAGTAGGTCCATATGGATTGCTGGGATTATTGCTATATTATCTTCTGTAATTCTTTTATCTTATGTCCAAAAAAAGAGTTTAAAAAGTTTAGGCCTACTGGTTGTAATTGTTGTAATTCTCTTGGGTATTCTGATGGTGTCCGGCGGGTTAGGGTATCAAATTGTTGATTATCTTTCAACCATTAATCCAATGAGTGAGGAAGCCACAAATAGGTTTAGGATTTTTGAGTCCCAGGTTGCTTTTAACCATATAAAACAAAATCCAATTCTAGGATACGGTTTGGGATATGAAGTTAGTGACCCTGTCTCAATGTCACTCGAATGGAGCGAGGTGGAAGTTCAGCCTAGTCTAGTTCATAATACCTATTTGTGGATATGGTTAAAAATGGGGATTTTTGGTCTCCTGTCATTTGCTTCATTATTTACAACATCTTTGTTGATTTCTATAACAAAAATTAGAAAAATGACCGTATTCGAGAAAATTGTCGTATTATCTGCAGTTTCAAGTGTCATAGGTTTAATTTTTGTTTTGATCACTGGTAATTGGCTTCTAAATATTAGGGTTGTTTTCTTTTTAGGATTGTTATTTGGATTAATAGCTTCAATCTGTGAGAAACGGCAACTGGTCCGTGAGGCATAAATGGATAGTAATATTTCTGTTGTAATACCTACCTATAATCGTGCAGAAAAAGTTGGACTTGTAATACAACGATTTCTTGAGTTTCAGGAAATTTGTAAAATAATAGTGGTCGATGATTGTAGTGATGATATTACCGAATCGGTTATAAGTAATTTAAATGATCCACTGAGGAAAATAGAGTACCATCGTCTGGAAAAAAATTATGGCTCAGCCAAGGCACGGAACTATGGCTTATCTTGTGTGAAATCAAGTTTAGTTTTTATCACCGATGATGATATCTTCATTACTGAAGACGATTATTTTGTAAAACTATCTGCTTGTATGCGTGAAAAAGATGCTGATGTAGTGGCCGGAAGATTAATACTATTGAAATCGTTAGAAGACTTTGATCAAGGCTTCAAACGAGTTGAAAAAAATTTTGCAAATCGTCCTTATATTGAAGCTCATTTTGGGATTAATGTTCAAAAGAATTCTAGGGATTATATAGATTCGTATTTATTACCACCAGTAATGTTATTAAAAAGTAAACTAACTTGCACTGTACTCTATGACGAAAATTACCCGGTAAATGCTTGGAGAGAAGAAACAGATTTTCAAATCAGGTTGAAAGAGCAAGGAAGTCGGCTTGTGTTTTGCCCATTTGCTTTTGCATATCATTTATATTGGAAAAGCAAAGTGATTGGTGGAAATCGGTCTGCAAAACGTCTAAATTATGAACTTTGGGTTTTTAAGAATAATATTCGGTTTGCAGTAAAAAATAGAAGCTTTTTACGTAATTATTTAAATCTTCAAATTCCCCCAATTATTTTGGCCGTTTATTGGACCTTCTATAGGTTTTATAAGCTGATATTAGTTCGGTTATTAAATTTATGAACATTTTATTTGTCTCCCCATATATTCCTTACCCTCTAAACAATGGGGGAAGAATTCGGTCATTTAATCTAATAAAAAAACTATCTCAAGAACATAATGTTACTTTAACTTGCCTTAATAAGGAACTACCGGAAAATGAAGTGGTTAATGTTAAGGAAAACTTTCTCGCATTAGGGGTCAAAGAAATCCAAATTTTCAGAGCAGAAATATATGATTTCTCGTTTATATTTTTCGTATATCCTTCATTTTTGCTAAAAAAATATTTTTCTAAAAGTCTGAAGAGATATGTAAATCAGAATATCGAAAGTTTTGATGCTGTAATTTTTGATGGTTTATTTTCTTGTTCAAGTTTGCAAAGTGTGATTACATCTAAAAAGGAGAAGGCGTTCTTTTTATGTGAACATAATGTTGAATTTGAATTAATTCAACAAAGAAAGGAAACAGCATCCGGTATATTTTCTATATTGTTATTACTTGAAGCTTTAACAATTAGAAGGTTTGAAGTTGCTATTGCTAAATCTATGAATTCAGTCCACTGTGTCTCGAAAGTTGACGCAGAGAAACTTAAACTGTTTTTGCCAAGACAAAAGATCGTTGTTAGCCCCAATGGTGTCAACATCAATGATTTTGAATATAAAACGCCCTTGAACAATAAAGAGTTGATTTTTGTTGGAAGTGGCCAATATTGGCCAAATCTGGATGCTATAAATTATTTTTTAAAGGAAATAATCCCATTATTGTTATCTCATACCAAAGAATTTAAAGTTAAATTTGTTGGGCGTTCTTTAAAACTTCAGAGCATTTCTGAAATGAAAGATTGTTTTCAAACAAATGTTGAATTCTATTCAGATGTGGCCGAAGTGAAATCATATGTTCATAGTTCATCCATATTCATTGTACCGTTGCGCTTTGGAAGCGGCACGAGAATTAAGGTGTTGGAGGCGATGGCGCTTGGGTGTCCAGTGATAAGCACTTCATTAGGGGTAGATGGTATTGAAGGTCTCCAAGATGGAGAAAATATTTTGATAGCAAATACGCCTGAACAATTTGTTCGAGCTATAGACCTATTGTTAGGCGATTATGAAAGAATGCGAAAAATATCCCTTAAAGCTCGACAATTGGTGGAGCAACATTATTCTTGGGATTATACATTAAGACAATTAGAAAATGAATTAAGGTGTATTTCAGATGCCAAAAAAAATTGCGATCTTAACTACAATAACTCCTGATACTCATTATTCGGCGTTTTTGTCCCATGCATTAGAAAAAAACCATGAAATTTCCTTGTTTTTGTATATTTGTAAAAATGAAATTGTTGCGGGAAAATGGATCAGCAACCTAAAAAAAGTCTGGTCTGATAATTTAATCTTTCCATTTGAAATTGTTAGACAAGCAATGGTGGATAAACCTGATGTAATTCATGTTCAACATGAGTTTAGAATGTTTGGGGGAAAATATGGCGCGTTGGTTTTTCCTTTGATGTTAATTCTATTAAAGGCAGCTAATTTCCCTTTGGTGACCACTATCCATTGGGTTGTTCCAACTAAAGGGTTAACCAAGCAATTTAGTATAGATTTTGGTTGGAAGGGAAAATTTATCGGGTTGCAAAAACTGTTTTTGAAATTGACGTATTTTAGTATTATTACCTGTTCCAAAAAAGTCGTTGTTCATACAGAACAAAATAAAATAGATTTGGTGAAAGATTATTGTTGTCCAGAAAAGAAATGTGCGGTAATTCCCCATGGTGTTCCTGCGATGTCAGGCACTGGATTTAATCACGCTATTAAAAAAAAGATACTCTATTTTGGATATGTTCATCCAAGAAAAGGTATTGAAGAATTAATCCTTGCTTATAAAAAATTTCAAGATTTGTACCCTGATTGGAGACTTGTGTTAGCAGGCGGTATTCGCGACAAAAAATATAAAGAACAAATTGAAAGTTTAATCCTTTCTTTAGGGCTTTCAAGACAAATAGATGTTCTTGGACATCTTTCAGGGGAAGAGATCGAGAATGTTTTTGAGGATTCAAGCTTTTTGGTATTTCCTTACAAATATGCGTATAGTGCTAGCGGCCCGTTGGCTTTAGCAATATCACATCTGAAACCAGTTGTAGTTACACCAGTCGGTAGTTTAAAACAGGAAATACTAAATTTAAACATAGGGTTTGTTACTGAAAGCACTTCAGATAAATCCTTATGTGATGGAATGATTAAAATGATGCAAGCATTAAATTTAAAAAATAAAGATGAATGTGATTTTGAAAAATCCTTGATTTCTGCCTGGAACCTACGAAATTGGGATGTCGTGGCTAACGAGCACATTAAAGTATTTAATAGTTTAGAGGAAGGTTAAATTGCAAGTAGCATTAATAACCCCCAATTCCCCGGATATAAACAAGGGAGGAGTAGAGACATTCTCCGCTTTGATGGGTAAAAACTTCCCTGGATTAAAAGTCTATTCTTCTTCAAAGCAAGATGAAGTAAAGATTTTACCAATTATGGGGGAAATTCAAAAAAGTTGGAACCTTGGAAGGAGACTGTTTACTGAAGGTATTCTATTTGAAAATGATGCAATTATCTGTAATGGTTTTTCTGCGTTGTATTTTCTTTATAAACAGCCATCTTCAAAAATTATTTTAGTTCAGCATGGTAATTATGCTGGGTATATAAGATCTTCATACGCAACAAAACCTTTCTTAAAAATTTATTCATTATTAACTTGGGGCTTAGTTGAAAGCTTTTGTGCAAAAAGAGCTTTTAATATCGTTTCCGTTTCACAGAATGTTAAAAGAGATCTCCGAAAATTTTATCGAATCGATTCAAGAGTAATTCATAATGGCATTGATACAAATTTGTTTAGTTTGATAGATAAGAAGTCCGCTAGAGAAGCGATTCATTTAAATGGCTTTGAAAAGGTAATTTTGTTTGTTGGGAGATTTAACCATCCAAAAGGAAGCGATTTGGTGGAAAAAATGGCTCGTTCATTCCCAACTTGGTGTTTTGTCTGTGTAACCCCAAAATCTGAGCAAATTGTCGATATCCCAAATATTAAGATGTTTTTTGATGTGGCCCATGTAGATATGCCGTTGTTTTATTCTGCTTCAGACTTGCTTTTTGCGCCGAGTCGTTTTGAGGGTTGTAGTTATGCAATTCTTGAAGCACTGTCTTGCGATACACCCGTTATTTCACGAGAAGTAGGAATATTCGAAAACAAAGCTTTGATCAGAGATGGAATTGTGCTTTTTAAATCCGACATAGGCGCAGATGATTTTGCTAAATTGGTGGAGAAAGTAGATCATGAGCCAGGTTCATTAAGAAAGTTGGCGATTTCGGAATTTAATATTTCACAACAAATTAGTAACTATGAAAATCTAATTCGAGAAATATTATGATAACCAAAATGGATTCAACTTTAATAAGCGGGGTCGTTAGTGTGCACTTAATGGCTTTTAAAAATTTCTTTTTGTCTTCTATGGGTGAAATTTTTCTTACAGTATTTTATCAACGAGCAATTAAAGATCCAACTACCATAGCATATGTTTATTGTGATCAAGACAAAATCATTGGTTTTGTTTTAGGAAGTTTCTTGCCATCGGCATTCTTCAAAAGATTAATAAAAAAAAGCTGGTTAAAGTTTGGCCTGGCGGCGCTGCCGGCTTTTTTGCGTTCACCGGCCATTTTGCCGCGTCTGCTGCGTGCCTTCTCAATGCCATCCCAGCCCTTGCCTGCCCCCAACTGCGCCACGCTCATGTCCATTGCGGTCGATCCAGCCTGTCAGGGTTCGGGGGCCGGGGGGCTGCTGGTTAGCGCTTTTCTCGAAGAAGCCCGCCAGCGCGGGCTGACCTGGGTCAATTTAACCACCGATGCCGAAAATAACGCAGCCGTCAACCGTTTTTATCAGGCCAACGGCTTTACCCTGCACCGCACCTACACCACCCCCGAAGGGCGGGGGATGAATGAGTATCTGATTCAGCTTTCGCCAGATTGAGATTTGCCCGGGCCTGAGTTAAAGATCTGCCGCCCGATCAAAAAGATCAAAATCGCCGCCAGGGCAGCGGCCGCATCCAGGGCCACATCTTCTGCCCCGGCGCTGCGCCCCGGCACAAAGGCCTGGTGCAGCTCATCGGTGCCGGCAAACAGGGTGCAGGCCAGCGCCGCCAGCCCGGCGGCCCGCGCCCGTCCG
>CAZHIB010000021.1:0-9869 GCA_964532365.1 uncultured Candidatus Saccharibacteria bacterium | reverse complement strand
TTCTAAAATTCTTATCTTTAATTAAAGAATCTACCAACCTTTTAAGTATTTTAACTGTCTGCTTTTTTGTGTATTTTTTCTCTATTTCTTTTGTCATTTTAATTTTTTTATTATTTTAATAAACTCATCATTTCTTTCATATTCATTATTAAACATTCCAAACGAAGCAAAGGCTGGAGAGAAAAGAATTATATCACCTTTTTTTGCATGTGTAATTGCTTTTTGAACAACATCTTTCAAATCTTTTCCCACTTCATTCGTAATTCGTAATTCGTAATTCGTAATTAATATCTCTGTTCCTGTTCCTGGTATCAAGGCCACAAATTTACAATATGTATTTATATTTTTAACCAAATCATTTAAATCTAGTTTTTTATCCGCTCCACCACAAATTAAAATTATATTTTTTCTATTTGATTTTAAGGCTTCAAGCCCCGCAATTGTCGCTTGTGGAGTTGTGGCATTATTGTCATTATATATTTTTATCCCCCTATAAACTCTCAATAATTGTGTTCTGCCTTCTAAGCCTTTAAAACTAGCTACCGATTTTTTTATTTTAGAAACTGGAATATCTAACTGCTTGGCCACTTCAACAGCACAAGCCAGATTTTCTCTTTGGTGGATACCAAGAACATTAAATTTCCAATTCTCTACATCTTTAAAATTGGCAACAATTAATTTGCCTTTTGTATCAGATTTTTTTATAAACTTTTTCATCCCTGGCCGAATAATTAAAACATCATCCCCACCCGCAGGAGCTATGCCTCTAGCATTGCGGGCAGGTTTCTTTTGATATCTAAAAATATTAGCTTTGTCAGAAAAATAATCCTTCATACTATCTTTGTAATAATTCATATGATCAGGCATAAAAGAGGTAAAGACAGAAATATTTGGAGAAATTTTTGAATCCCCAAAACCTTGTAATTGCCAAGAATCAAGTTCGCAAACTAAAATATCATCTTCTTTTATTTTTTTAAGAAGTGGTAAAGTGGCCACTCCTCTCATATTTCCACCAAGATATACATTATGATTAGTGATATTGTCTTTCAGTATGTGATAAATAAGGGCTGTTGTCATACTTTTACCTCGAGTGCCCGTAATTCCAATAACTTTTATTTTCGGAGCTCTATTAATAAAAAGCGAAACATCCATTTCAATTGGAATTCCATTTTTCTTAGCTTCTTTTATAAAAGGAGAATCAAGTGGCACGCCAGCGGCTTTAATAATCATATCTCTATCCCTAAAATCTTCTAATCGATGTTCCCCTAATACAAATTTAATTTTTTTTGAATTTTTATTCTTAATTCTTAATTCATAATTCGTAATTGCTTCTATAGAAGCTTTGAGTTGTTCTTTGGTTTTTAAATCTGTCACAATTAATTCCGCCCCACATTCCGCTAAAAATTTTGTATAGCCAAGTCCACGCCCAAGTAGCCCCAATCCCATGATCGTAATCTTCTTGCCCTTAAATTGTTGTTTGTAATTTTTCATTTTATATGTTACCAATCTAAAAATCATCCGACTCAATTATGAAGTCACACTTGCAATTCTGACATCTCCTTTTTTCTGATTTATCCATTCGTAATTCGTAATTATTAATTCGTAATTATTTTAAGTGTTTCTCCAATTCTTCCATATCATCAAAATACGTTTTCAGACCATTTATTTCTTGATACTTTTCATGACCTTTACCCGCCACTAAAACAAAATCACCTTCTTTAGCTAACTCACAAGCTCTTTTAATTGCCATATGTCGATCTATTATCACTTCAACTTTTTCTTCATAATCTGTCGGCAAACCTTTTTCCATGTCACTTAAAATATCCTCAGGCTTTTCTGTCCTTGGATTATCAGACGTCAAAATTAAAATATCACTCATCTCATACCCAATTCGCGTCATAATTGGCCTTTTGCTTTTATCACGATCTCCTCCACAACCAATAACAGAAATAGTTTTTCTATTATTTTTAATTTTATTAATAGTCTTTAAAACATTTTCGAGTGCATCTGGAGTATGAGCATAATCAACAATACCCGTAATATTATTTTTATTTCTTATTGACTCAAACCTACCTGAAGCTCCTTCTAAATCTTTTATAATCTCTTTAACTTTATTTTTATCTTGTCCAAGTAAAATAGCCACTGCGTAAACACTTAAGACATTATAAATATTGAATTCACCCAATAATTTTGTTTCAAGTCTTTCATTAAAATCTGCTTCTTTTTTTAGACTAAGTCTATATTTTTGAGCTTTAGTATTACTTAACATGTATTCCCCTTTTTGATCATCAATGTTAGCCATTGCAAAACCCGTAGCTGAAATCATATCAAAAAATTCTTTTTTAGCTTCACAATAATTATCAAGTGTTTTATGGTAATCTAAATGATCAAGAGTTAAATTCGTAAAAACGCCACCAGCAAAAGAAATACCATTTATTCTTTTTTCTGAAACAGAATGAGAAGAAACTTCCATAAAACAATATTCACAACCATAATTAACCATCAGAGCCAATAATTTATTTAAATTAATAGCATCGGGGGTTGTCCTTGTCGTTTCAAAATCCTGATTATCAATTTTATTTACAATGGTACTAATCATCCCAACCTTATATCCTAATTCTTTAAAAAGTTTATAAAGAAGTGTAACAATTGTTGTTTTGCCATTAGTCCCCGTTACTCCCACAAGTTTTAAATGTTTCGATGGATTGCCATAAAAATTATTTGCAATAATACCAACTACTTCATGGGTATTATTTACTTTTATATAAGTTACACCGGATTTCCATTCGTTTAAATCCTTCTCATACACTATTACCTTAGCGCCCTTTTTTATAACCTCATCAATAAAGATATGTCCATCTAAAACATTTCCGACAAGTGCAATAAATAAAGAATTTTGCTCAATATTTCTAGAATCAAGAGAAATAGAAGAAATGTGAGTCTCGAGATTTCCGTGACTTTCTAATACTTTTACATCTTCTAATAATTCACTTAATATTTTCATTTTATTTATTTAACCAATTATTATATTCTTCAATAATTTTTTGACTAACTTCTTCTACTGGTATTTTAGATGTATCAATAACTAAATCAAAATTATCGTGAGCCGTTTGATCTTCGATTCCATACAATTCTTTATATCTTTTTCTTTCACTCAAAAGACGATTGTTTATTTTTTCAACAACACTTTCTTTTGTATTAAATAGGCCAGTTGCTTCTGTGTGCCTATTGGGATTATTTTTTTTATCTTCTAAAATTCTTTCGGCCGCAATTTCTGGATCAAGCTCAAGAAAAACTTTAAAAGACTCTGGAATAAAATAAAAACCGAGTCTTGAATCCAAAACAACATTTTCCATTTTTCCTATCTCGAGGTTATGATCATCAAGAATTTTATCAATAGAATCATCAGTTTCAGCAATTTTACCCAATTCAGCTAATGAAATATTTCTATCATTGGCAATTGATCTCATAAAATCGCCTGTTGAGTAATGTTTATAATTTAATATTTGACTAATCATTTTAGCAGTTGAAGATTTTCCACTTCCAAGTTTTCCGGCAATAGTAATTAAGTGTTTTTTAAACATAATTAAAGTCTATCACATAAATGGTCAAATAAAAACCCATATGTTATAGTGATTAAATATGAAAATACTAGCAATTGAAACATCTTGTGATGAGACAGCTATAGCATTAGTAGAAGTTAAAAATGAGGGTAAAAAAGCAAAATTCAAAATACTAGGGAATGAAGTGTCGTCACAAATCGATATTCATAAAGAATATGGGGGTGTGTTTCCGGCTCTTGCCAAAAGAGAACATCTAAAAAATTTACCACTCGTCTTTTTAAAAATTTTAAAAAAAGCGAAAATTCAAGAAAAAAATCTAAAGAAAGAATTTACCGCAATAACTGTAACTACTGGTCCTGGTCTTGAACCAGCACTTTGGACCGGAATAGTTTTCGCCAAAGAATTAAGTATAAAATACAACATTCCGATTGTGCCTGTTAATCACATGGAAGGTCATATTTTTTCAATCTTCCCCAAAAAAGGAAAAACTTTTACAGTTGATTCAAATAAAAATATTTTTCCGATGCTATCCCTTCTTGTCTCAGGGGGTCATACTGAACTTATCTTAATAAAAGATTGGATGAAATATAAAAAAATTGGCCAAACTAGAGATGATGCCGCCGGTGAAGCTTTTGATAAGGTTGCTCGAATGCTTGAACTTCCCTATCCAGGTGGACCAGAGATATCTCGCTTGGCAGACCAAGCTCGAAAATTACGAATTACAAATTACGAATTACAAATTAAACTACCAAGACCGATGATTCATTCGAAAGATTATGATTTTTCGTTTTCCGGACTAAAAACAGCCGTTTTATATTTGATTCGCGATTTAAAAGAAAAAAAACCTAATATTTTGGAAGACATCGAAGTTAAACAAAAAATTGCCAGAGAATTCGAAAATGCGGTTGTCGAAACATTAGTTCATAAAACAATCAAGGCTATTAAGCAATATAAAATCAAAACTCTTATTGTTGGAGGTGGAGTTTCAGCAAATACCTATCTACAAGAACAGATGCAAAAAGAAATAAAAAATATTAGGAAGTCGGACTTCCTTACATTTAAAGATTTAAAATCTTACTTCCCTTCAAGAGCTTTGACCGGTGATAATGCTTTAATGATTGCCATCGCTGGTTATTTCCAATATAAAAATAAAAAATACCCAAAAAGATTAAGTTTCATAAAGGCCAAAGGTAATTTGTCTTTGTAATATGAACTAAAAAATGCTATATTTTTAGAGTATGAATGATGAGCAATCTAAGATACATCCTAAATTTTTAAAACCTTATAACCCAACCGAAACAGAAGATCGTATTTATAAACTATGGGAAGAAAGTGGGTTTTTTAATCCTGATATTTGTATTGAAAAAGGGATTACAGACAAAGAAGCAAAAACTTTTTCAATGGTTCTTCCCCCTCCTAATGTTACAGGGACATTGCACCTTGGCCATGCAGCTACTTTAACAATTGAAGATATAATGATCCGTTATGCTCGTATGCAAGGCAAAAAAACTCTTTGGTTACCTGGAACAGACCATGCAGCTATTGCTACTCAAACAAAGGTTGAAAAATTATTAGAAAAAGAAGAAGGAAAAAGAAAAACTGATTTGGGCCGTGAAGAATTTTTAAAAAGAGTTGAAAAATTTGCCCAAGAATCTCATGATACAATAATCAACCAATGTAAAAAGATAGGAACTTCCCTTGATTGGTCAAGAGAAGCTTATACACTAGATGGAAAAAGAAATCTAGCGGTAAGAACAGCCTTTAAAAAGATGTATGATGATGGTTTAATATATCGTGGTCATCGTATTGTAAATTGGGACCCGAAAGGACAAACTGTTATTTCTGATGATGAAATAGTGTATAAAGAAGAAAAGACAAAATTTTATTATTTAAAATATGGACCTTTTACTATTGGAACAGCAAGACCTGAAACAAAATTTGGAGATAAATATGTAGTAATGCATCCAAAAGATGAAAGATATAAAGAATACAAAGATGGCCAAAAAATAGATTTGGAGTGGATAAATGGCCCAATTACTGCCACAATTATTAAAGATGAAAGTATTGATATGGATTTTGGAACTGGGGTTATGACCATTACTCCTTGGCACTCTGCTACTGATTTTGAAATCGCTGAAAAACATAATTTAGACAAAGAACAAATCATCGATAAATACGGCAAACTTTTGCCTATTGCTCAAGAATTTTCTGGAATCAAAATAAAAGAAGCCAGAGAAAAAATAATTGAAAAACTTCAATCAAAAGGTTTAGTAGAAAAAATTGAAGATTATACTCATAATATCGCAACGGCGGAAAGAACAGAAGCCTTAATAGAACCTCAAATAATGAATCAGTGGTTTATTAATGTTAATAAACCAATTAAAGAAAGAGACAATAAAACATTAAAAGAATTGATGCTTGAAGCTGTTCGAGGAAAAAATATAAACATAATTCCTGATCGATTTGAAAAAGTTTATTATAACTGGATTGAAAATCTTCGTGATTGGTGTATTTCTCGTCAAATCTGGTACGGGCACAGAATTCCTGTTTGGTACAAGAAGTCAATGACGAATTACGAATTACGGATTACGGATGAAAAAAAGGAGGAGATTTATTGTGATATTAATCCACCAGAAGATATAGAAAATTGGGAGCAAGACCCAGATACTTTAGATACATGGTTTTCTTCTGGTCTTTGGACATTTTCAACGCTTGGCTGGCCAGATATTAAGGCAAAAGATTTTAAAGATTATCATCCAACAGATGTGCTTGAAACTGGATACGATATTTTATTTTTCTGGATTGCTCGCATGATTTTAATGAGTACTTATTTAATAGGAGAAATTCCATTTAGAACTGTTTATTTACATGGAATAATTCGTGATTCACAAGGAAGAAAAATGAGTAAGTCATTAGGTAATTCACTTGACCCCCTTCTTCTGACAGAGAAATATGGTGCTGATGCTGTTCGAATGTCTCTTATCATTGGTACTGGTCCTGGAAATGATAGTAAAATGTCAGAAGATAAAATCCGAGCTTATAAAAATTATGCCAATAAACTTTGGAATATTACTCGCTTTGTTTTGAGTAGCACGAACGACATAAAGCATAATGAAAATTTTAATAATTTTACCAATCAAGACATCCAATTAAGAAAAGAACTGGATGACATAATTAAAGAAATTACTAAAGAAATGGATGAATATAAATTTTATTTAGTTGGAGAAAAAATATATCAATATACCTGGGCCCGTTTTGCAGATATAATATTAGAAGAAAGCAAAACAATATTTGAAAATGGTACAAATGAAGAAAAATTATCAAGAAAGCAATTTTTATTAGAGACATTAATAAAAATTTTAAAAATTTTACATCCATTCATGCCCTTTGTAACAGAAGAAATATGGAGCATGATGCCACTAAACAATAAAAAATTATTAATGGTAGAAAAATGGCCAATCATATGATTGAATTATTGCAAGAACCTAAAGTAATTATCCTTGCCATTATAAGTGGAGTTATCCCGGCTATTTTTTGGCTCTGGTTCTGGCTTCGAGAAGATGCAGACGAAAAAGAACCACTTGGCCTTATCATCATTTCTTTTATTTTAGGAGGATTATTAGTATTTTTAGCTATTTGGCTTGAAAAATATTCTGCTAAATTTATAGATAACAATACGACCCAAATAATAGTCTGGGCAAGTATAGAAGAATTACTTAAACTTGCTGGTGTGTCCATCATCATTTATGGTAACGCGAATGTCGACAGCCCAATTGATTTTCCTATGTATTTTATTGCTACAGCTCTAGGGTTTGCTGCTTTTGAAAACTTTTTATATTTATTAAACCCATTTAATACAAGTGGTACTATTGTTGGCATGCTAACTGGTAATCTAAGATTTTTAGGTTCAACTCTACTACACGCCATATCAAGTGCCATGATAGGCAGTGCTCTCGGATTATCGTTTTACTTAAAGCAATACAGATTTATTTATCTAATTGCGGGGATAATTTGCGCTATTGTCTTGCATAGTGTCTTTAATTTTTTTATAATGAAAGGAAGTGGCGAAAACTTCCTCTCAGTCTTTGGATTTCTGTGGGTAGTCACGATTATTAATATACTTATATTTGAGAAATTAAAACGTATGGGAGAAAATATCCCAATACAAAATTAAAATTATGCTAAAAAAACGATCATTTTTAGAACGTCTTACTGGTAGTATTAGGTTTGAGGATGGTGATGAAAACGAAATAGAAGATAATTTTTCTAGTGACTCTAGAAAAAAAAATATTTTCTTAACAAAAGATAATTTAAACTCTGAAGATAAATCATTTCAGAGTGAACAAAAACAAGAAGAAGAAATGGATGCTGAATTAACAATTGATCTATACCAAACTTCAAATGAAATAATTGTTCAAACAATGGTAGCAGGAGTTCATCCTGACAATCTATCAATTACAATTACTCGTGACACTATCACCCTAAAAGGAAAAAGAGAAGAGAATCAATCAATTGAGAGAGATAATTATTTTGTTCAAGAGCTGTATTGGGGATCTTTTTCAAGAACTATTTCATTGCCCGAAGAAGTTGATCCAGAAGGTGCTGAGGCAATCGAAAAACACGGACTATTGATTATTAAACTTCCTAAGTTAGATAAAAACAGAGAAACAAGATTAAAGGTCAAATCAATATAAAAACAAAAACCCCCCTAAAGGGGTTTTGTTTTTAATGTGCTCAGGGCCAGACTTGAACTGGCGACATCTCCCTCTTCAGGGGAGCGCTCTACCAACTGAGCTACCTGAGCAAGATTACTTTACACTACCAAAACATATTATATTTTCAAATCTTGCTTGTCCACCTATTTTTTATTCATTTAATGATTTTATTAAATCTTGAATTTGCTGTTGATTACTTAAACTTTCCGAAATATCACCAAAGTTATTTATACCAGATACTCCCCCAGTATAAACATTCATCAAATTTCCTAAGTAGGGCTTTAAATAATACAATGCCCCAAATGAAGCTCCTATAATTGCAACCCAATAGAATATCCGTGTTATTTGAGCCCACTTTTGAACACTTCGAATCTTTAAAAGTAAATCATTATTCTCTTTAGAAATTTTAAGATTCTCTTCCAATAATTGTTTTACTTCAAGATCCATAGATAAATATTATCATATTTTTATTAAAAACAAAAGCATTAGTAATTTAATTAATTTTCTGGTAATAAAACTTCATGTCCTAATTTTGTTAATTTAACATAAGATAATTCCTGCCCTAAAAATAATTCCATTGCTTCATTCTTATCTTCTAAATCAAAAACCTCCGCAAAATAAATATTATCTAAAACTTCAGATAATCTATAGTTCTCAACCGCACTTTTTAAATTATCAAGTTGTTCATATGCTAATTTTTTTTCACCTTTTTCCATCTTCTGATTTCTTGAAATTGCGTTTCTTTTTTTATTTAAAAAATCTCGAAAAGAAATTCTAGTGTTGTATATCAACTGTCTTCCCATAGCAAATCTAAGTTCCTCTAAACTAATTTCTATTTGTTTTTTTTCAGAATTAATATAATATAATTTTAAATCTACATTTTTATTTTTAGCATTTTCTTCAATTTGTTCTAGTATTTTTGTATTAAGTCCTTGCAGGTTTTCATCAGTAATAACTTTCAAAATCTTTGGATTTTTATCATTGGGCATTTGATTCAAAAATTCTAAAGTAGAGGACGCTGCGCGTTCTTCTTTGTTACCCTTAAAATCTTCTTTTTTTAATTTATCATTTAATTCATTAATATCATTACATTCCGCAACTTCTCCCAGTTTATCAGAAAAAAATGCAAGATTAATTTTTTTGTCTTTTAAGTCTGGGTCATTTTTTAATTTCTGAAAAGTGACAAAATGAGACTTCCCTTTCTTGTTTTCAGTATCCATTGAAGGACTATTATCAATAATAATGCCAATATATTCTGCTTTCCAATTCATTTTTATTTTCCGAAACTCCATCGTGCTTTCTTTATCCTCGCCACTAGATGTGGTAATTTCTGATATACCTTTTGTCTCCATCATGTTCAAAAAATCTCCAGAGGAAGTATAATATGTTTTATCTTTTTGAATATCAAGACCCAAGGCTACCGTCACAATACGACATTCTTTATAAATTTCATCAATTTGGGCTTGGTCCATTTTTTCTAAATCTTCTTTCTGATAACCCAAATCAATAGGATATATTACTCCAACTTGAGGATTCTCTACTTTCTGAGAAACTGGGAACTACGGTAAAAACAAACTCGATGGCAAGATAT